>DOBD01000099.1 GCA_003506275.1 Bacteroidales bacterium
GTCAACACAATGTGTTTGACGCTCATTTGTTTGACGGAGGCGGCCAATCGGGCGGGCTCCTGCTCATCGACCGGCAGAGGTTTGCCGGTCTTGGTGTTGCAGAAGCGACAGGAACGCGTACAGATATCACCCAGAATCATGAACGTTGCTGTCCCTCTGCCCCAGCATTCAGCCTGGTTGGGACAACGGCCGCTGGTACAAATGGTGTGTAACTCATGTCCGATGATGCGTCTGGTTTCCGCAAAACGATCGGTATCGCCCAACCTGATTTTCAACCAGTCGGGCTTGCGTACATGTTCGTCCATGTCAAAGATGCTTTACAAAAAATTCCACTTTGGTGTGAAAAAGATGCTTACGGTAAGCCTCTCCCAGAATGCTGTGATTGCTCGTGGGGTAAAACTGGCTGTCAAACCGTACACCAGCCTGAATAAGAGCCTCAGCCATATCAAGGCTTTGATTGGCCCTCACATTGTCATCGGCCAGACCGTGAACCAGGAGCAAACGACCGGTCAACGAACCAGCCCTCAGCAAGGGTGAATTGGCATTGTAACCTGCCTCGTTTTCTGCCGGTGTACGCATGTACCGTTCGGTGTACACTGTATTGTAATAGCGGTAGTCGCACACGGGAGCCACCGCAATACCAGCTTTGAACGGCTGATGAGGCGATGTTAACGCCAACAAGGTGATGTACCCTCCGTAACTCCATCCCCAAATGCCTAATCTGTCTCCGTCAACAAAGGACTGTTGTTTGAGGTAACCGGCTACTGCAATCTGATCCTTTGCCTCCAGTTCTCCCAGCCGACGGTAGGTGGTTCGACGAAAATCGGCACCTCGTCCTCCTGTTCCACGCCCATCCACACTGATCACGACGAATCCCTGCTCGGCCAGGTAGTATTCCCAGTCAAACTTAAACTGGTCTACCACCTCCTGGGCATCAGGCCCGCTGTATTGCAACAAGATGGCAGGATAACGCTTGCCTGGTTCGACGACGGGTGGCTTAAGCACCCAGCCATTAAGAGGGGTACCATCGGCAGCAGGTACTGTGATGAAGGTTTTGCGGTTGGGAAGACAGTTTTCCAACGATTGCCTGAGGGCTGCGTTATCTGTCAAGACACGCCATTCCTTGCCTTTCAAATCGACCAGACTAACCCTCGGTGGCCGATTGAGCGCAGAGTTGGTCTTGACATACAGGCTATAGTTGCTGTTGAAAGCGGCCATCGTACTACCATCTTCAGCACCTAGTCTCGTTGTTTTTCCCTTGAGGTCAACCTGCCAAAGCGAACGTTCCATGGGGGATTCCTTGGCAGCCTGGTAGAAAAACCGGTCATTGATTGTGTCACAACCTACAAAACGGGTGACATCCCATTGACCGGTTGTCAAGGTTTTAAGGAGACTTCCGTTGGCGCTATAGAGATAAAGGTGACGATAACCGCTTTTTTCCGATAGATAGGTAAAATAACGGGTAGTAAATTGAATGGCGTCGTAAACAGGATCCACGTAGGTATCGTTCTGATCGGTCAGCGCCAAAGAAGCCACTCCCGATTTTACGTTGAGGAAATACAATTTGAAACTGTTTTGCCCCCTGTTCAGACACATGACGGCCAACTGGTTGAGCTTACGGGTAAACCGGATGCGGGGAAAATAGGTGTCCGCTTCTACTGGCAGGCTCAAAGCCCGGTTGGATCGTGTTTGCAGATGATAGACATGCAGACTGACCGTTGAGTTTTGACCACCGGCTGAAGGATATTTGAAGGTTTGAAAGGACGGGTAATAGTCGGGGTTGTCCTTACCCGACCTGAAGGCCCCGTATAACGGAAAGGTGTAGTCTGACACCTTGGATTCGTCAAACTTGAGGTAAGCCAGGTATTGACCGTCGGGTGACCAATCATACAAACCCGTGACGGAAAATTCCTCTTCATACACCCAATCGGCCGTACCGTTGATGCATGTATTGGGAAGTCCGTCTGTGGTAACAGCCAGCTCACTGCCAAAATCCAATCGTTTAATATACAAATTATTACCACTTGCAAAGGCAATTGAACGGCCGTCGGGTGAAAAAAGAGCATTCCGTTGTTCGGTACGTTCGGATAAAGGCTCGATTCGATTGCGTTTTCTGTCGTATACATAGTAGCTGGTCACCCAGGAGCGACGGTAAACAGGTTGACGGGTCTCCCAAATCAACAGACGGTTTTCCTGGGGACTGAACTGAAAACCGATCATCCGTTTCAACGTCTCTCCCTTGGCATTATTCAGGTCAATGAGGGTTTCCTTGAGGGCCCCGGTCTTGTAGTCAAATCGTTGAAGTTTACGACCGTCAGCCGATAAGGCTGCGTAACTCTGAGCATCGGCCATGGGATACATGGACGGTACATAAGCCGGCCTGTAGGCACCGGTCAGGATGGAATCGAGGTTGAGCGGGGTGTGACCGGCCTGGATCAGACCGGTAAAAAGCATCAATAAAAAGCTTAGGGCAATACGCTTCATGGTTGCATGAAATTAATGACAGCCACCGTGGCTGGTGCAAAAGTACGAAAAACCCAGCTAATGGTCGGTCAGACGAGGCAAAAACCGTACTTTTGCCCTCAAACCGTACGTCCATGCAAGCCCCACCCCTTTACCGCACCTTCACCTCCTTTTTGGCCGAACACCTTGAGGTTAAGGTGCAGAAAATAGCCCTCAACGCAGGCTTTACCTGTCCCAACAGGGATGGCAGCAAAGGAAAGGGTGGTTGTACTTACTGCAACAACCAAACCTTCAATCCTTCCTACGGCCTGACCCACCAGTCGGTGACAGAGCAAATGAAGGACGGCATCCGGTTTTTTGCCCGGAAATACCCGACCATGAAGTACCTGGCCTACTTTCAGGCATACACCAATACATATGCGAGCGTGGATCAATGCATCGCCTTGTATGAAGAGGCCCTGGCCGTACCTGACGTCGTTGGATTGGTCATCGGCACCAGACCTGATTGCCTGCCCGAACCGTTGCTTGACTACCTGGAAGCCCTGGCCACCCGTGTGTTCGTATTGGTAGAGTTAGGGCTGGAATCTACCCTGGACAGGACATTGACACTGATAAACCGCCAACATGACCAGGCCTGTTCGGCAGAAGCCCTCCACCGTCTGGCTGAAAGAGGATTGCTGAGCGGAGCCCACCTGATACTGGGCTTGCCGGGGGAAACCCCGGATGACATGTTGCACCACGCCGACGTGTTGAGCGGATTGCCGCTGGACACGCTTAAACTGCACCAACTCCAGGTAATCAAGGGCACGACCCTGGCCGAGCAGGTAGCCAAGGACCCAACCCTGATCCATCGGTTTACACCGGAGACCTATGTAGACGTATTGGTTCGTTTTTTGGAACGGCTTAGACCGGACATTGCGGTGGAACGGTTTGTATCCCAGTCTCCTCCCGACCTGTTAGTCTCACCGGATTGGGGTCTGAAAAACTACGCCTTCACCCACCAGGTAGAGCAGCGTTTACTGGCCGCAGGCAGTCATCAGGGACGCCTCTGGGTGGCCAGGCTCACTGTTTAAGCTTTCCCTCTACCAGACTCCTGAGGTGGACGTATTCCCGTACTCGAAAAAGAGCGGATGCACCAACATAGACCAAAACACCCACCGGCACTCCTATGCCCAGCTTCAACCAGGCGTTGTCCACATAGAAGGTAGACAACCACACGGAGGCTCCCATCAACACGGTCAACCCCAACGCGGGCATCAGTGCCTTGATCTGTGGTGTAAGCCCCATCCCAACCAATTTATGCGTGTACAGCGTTATGATGCGGATATCGGCAAAGGCATACAGGATAAGGCCGTAACACATCACCTTGATGCCGAAGGGCACGGTAGCCGCCAGAATCAGAAAGGCCACCCCCTTTTTGTACAGCTCAGCCTTGAAAAAAAGGTCTGACCGCCCCTTGGCATTGATGACAGCCCCATTGAGTTTCATGATGGCATCCCACATATAGGCAACGCACAGGATTTGCAGGTAAGGTACGGCAGGCAACCACTTGGCCTTGAGCAGGAGCAAGACCAGGGGCTCGGCCAGGACACAAAACCCGACCATAATGGGGAAGATGACAAAACAGGAAAGGCGCAGGTACTGGAGAAAATGAGCCACCATAGCATCCCTGTCATCCTGCAATCGGCATTGGACGGGATAAACCACCCTGTAAATCACGTTGGACAGGTTGGAGGATGGAAACATAGCCAATACCGATGAACGGTTGTAATAACCTAGATCCTTGGGGGCAAACAAACGACCGATGACCAGGGAATACAAATTCACATAGAGGGTATGCAAGAGCGAAGACATCAACAACTTGGATCCGAACGAAAAGAGTGATTTGAACGCCGTCCGGGAAAAAGCCAGGCTGGGTTTCCATCCGGAAATAATCCAGAGCAAACCATTGTACAAGAGATTGTATGTCAGGGTTTGTGTCACCAGGGCCCAGACACCATACCCCTTGTACGCCATCCATATACCCACGATACCACTTAACGTTACGCCGACCAGGGTAGCCACGGCAATCTTCTTAAAATCCAGGGAGATGGTCAATTTGGCCAGTTGCACCGCTCCCATGGCGTTGATCAGCAGGGTAAGTCCGGCCACACGGGTGACCATCACCAACGCCGGCTGTCGGTAAAAGGAAGCGATAGCCGGTGCGGCCAGAAAAAGCACCAGATAACAGGCCAGGGCTACGGCGCCATTGAACAAAAAGACAGTAGAAAAATCAACCTCCGTGCGCTCTTTCTTCTGCACCAAGGCCGATCCAAAACCACTATCCACAAAAGTTTGCGCAATGGCCATGAAAACCATGAGCATGGCGATCAGACCGTAATCGGCTGGCAGGACCAAACGAGCAATGACCAGACTCATCAGGAACTGGATGCCTTGACCGGCAAAACGATCAATAACGCTCCAAACCAATCCTTTGGCCGTCTGTTTATTAACAGTATCCATACTGATCAGCCTCTTTCAACATACTGGCGCCACCACAAAGCCAGCGTATACAGGTTAAACAATTGGATGGCTCTGTTCTGCCGGTACCAAAACCATCCTTGATGGATCGCTGCTTCCCTGTCGTACCGGTTCAGGAAGCGCTCTACGGCAGCACGGTTAAGAAAATCGCCACAGACCTTCGAGTCAAGAATGGTCGATCGCACCGTTTGGCGGAAAGATGGATCAGCGAAAAAGAGTGGCATCGGGGCAAAGCCGCCTTGCTTCTTACGGTTGGTGATGGCTTCGGGCAGTAGGGGCTTGTAAACGCGTTTGAGGGCATATTTCGACACATTCCTCCCCCTGGCCATCGCCAATAACCCCTCTCCCTTCCACCGCAACGATACGGGCATGGCGTCGATCAAGGCTTGCATGTCAAGGTCCATATAAGGAAAGGTCAGGTTGTGTCCAAAGTAGTCAGCCAACTTGGAGGCCTTGAAAAGAATCACCTGGTTGATGGTCTTATCGCTGTCGGCCATCCTGGCGTGTTGCAGAAAAGCGGCTTCAAACGAGGACGTATCTTGTCGGTTGTTGGACCAACCTTTGACCCAAGTGGGGTTATGTACCAGTTCCGTCAGTCGTTCCGGCGGAAAACCAAACGAATCACCCTCCAGAACGTGAAGGATTTTATCGGTGTGGAATTTTACTTTGTAGGGGTAGCCGTTTCGGTCAAACAGGGCTCCGGCTAACAGTCGATTGGTCAGTTTCAGTGCCGGTCGTAGTCCACAGCGCTTGATCAACAGAGAAAGCGCGATTTCACGACCGGTGGTGCCAAACAACTGGTCGTTGCCATCTCCACCCAACAAGACATCCTGAGGATGTTCGGCCGCCAACTTCATCACCGCATAATTAACCATCAGCCCTCCTTCCACGAAGGGATCGCCCAGTTGACGGATGATGTCGGGTAACGCCTCTACTTCATGCCCGTCTATCTCATAGGTGTGATGCACCGTGCCATATGTTTCGGATAGGATCTTGGCCAACGGCAGTTCAGACCAGGTATCGCCCTTGAATCCAATGGAAAAGGAATGTATGTCTCCGTTGTATACCGCTCTGAGAGCAGCCAGGTTAGATCCCGAATCGTACCCTCCGCTCAAAAGAATTCCCACGTGGTTGTGACCGTCCAGGCGACGCAGGATGGACTCACGATGCAGGCGTCCATAGGCATCCAGCATGAGTCCATCCTGCNNATAGGCATCCAGCATGTCTTCCTCTGACATACCTTCGTAGGAAACGATGGGCTTGGGCAATAAATGGACGTATTGTTGGCCATCCTTGACGCAAAGCACATGCCCGGCCCCTAGTTTTTCCACGGTTTGGAAAGCAGACCTGGGCACGGGTAT
>DOBD01000151.1:0-6383 GCA_003506275.1 Bacteroidales bacterium
CCAGCAATAAGCCAGGGTCAATGGCGTCGTTGTCTTCCAACCCATCGGATGAGGCCACGACAATGGCTTCCGAATACGCGAAGTCGGGTGAGTTGGGGTCGAGCGTCTTGTTCCACATGGTCAGGATCCGGCCGTTGTGCCCACCGCCTAAACCACCGCCCGTGGCGCCGTAGGCCACCAGGTAACGGTCGCCGATTTTTACGGCGTCGGGAGCTGCCCCACCACCGGGTCGAACACCACCACCGTCCCAGGTCCAGCCGTCTGCAGAGATCAAGCCGCCTCGGCCGGTGCCGAAAGTGTAGTATTTCCCCTCACATTCCATGATGGTGGAAGGGTCGTGGATAAAGGGTTTTCCAACCTGAGCCCACCCCGTCTGGGCGAGACCGGTTACAAGAAGCGCGTTGACGAACAGTCGTATAGTTTGATGTTTCATTGGAGGCTGGTATTTGATCAATGACTGGCAGCGAATGAGTCGGCTGCCTGATGGAGGATGACGGACAATAATGCTTACTGACAAGTGATGTTAAGATAGGTGAGCGGTTGGCCGTTGGCATCCACGAAACGCACACAAAAATCGCTCATGCCTGGCCCGTTGATAACGGCTCCCCGCAGGATGTTCCGACCCTTTTTCAAGGTCAATCGCTTGGACATCGCATCGTCCACCACCATGCGACGGTCGCCAGAGAGCAAGAGCACTTCCTGGCCGTTCAACCACCACATGGAGGCCGAATTGGAACCGACCGACAGCCTGACATCCTTTACTTCCTCCGGGCTGTTTACAACGGTCACGGCCCAAAACAAGACACCGTAGACGTTTTTCTTCAATCCATCAGCAAAGCGGAACAATTTGACGTTGTAATTCGTGCTTTCCAAGGCGTGCCAGGCGAGGTTTTGCTCGCCCACTTTGACGTTATCGCCGTTTTTCGGCAACACGGTAAATTGATTGGGAAAATAGAGCGTATCAAAGGCTGCTCTCAGGTAGCTGTCGGTAAAGACAGTGTTGGTACGGTTGGGTTTACTGATGGGCTCCAGCAGCATCCAACGCTGAATGAAGCCTTTGGCGTCGGGCGTTTTAACGGCGTTGGTCGCCGGCGTGAAATACGGAGTGAGGGCGCAGGCAGGCGTTGGCTGCCCCAGCGTGACCAACCCTACAAGGGCGGCCGCCACTAAGCCGATGGTGTTTTTTCGTGTCATGGTTTCGAGTTAGAACATCGGTCGCAAAACTACACAAGAAGGCGTTTCCGAACTATCGAAAATGATACGATTGCTGTCAATTTTTCTTCGAAACGCTCATTCGAGCGGTTATAATCGAGCTAATGATACGTTTCTGCAAAAAAAGGAGGTATTAATAAGGGGGAACAGGTCAATCCTCTGGGAAAAAGAATGGCTCAAACAGCACGATGAAGGTGGTCTGAAAGCCTTGGCGCGAACTGATGTCGATTTTGGGACCGTGCTTCCTGAGGTAATTAAAAGAACCAAAGATTGTGTAAAGAAGGCGCAATGTGGCTCAACTGCATGAGGATTCGGAGGTGAGTCCTCATTTAAACTAAAATATTTATTATATATTCTAAAAATATAATAAAAAAACACTCAGTAATAATTTATATGTGAGAAATATAAAATATATATCTTATATTTGTTGGTGACTATATGTTTATGAAACACTTTTTTGCCACTTTTTTTTTGGTTTTGTTCAGCACCCTAGTGTGCGCTCAGAAGGAAGTCTATTTCGAAAGCATCGATTCGGCCCACATGAAGGTACGTTCGTTTCATGGTGTAGAGGTAAGCCTACTCCCGTATAAAACAAGGATGGATCCCTTCCAACTCGACAAATTCAGCCTGTCGGGCTATATCGGGTATGCCTATGAAAAAGCTGTGGCAAAAACCTGGACACTGCGGCTCACGGCAGGCCTGCACACAGTGTACGGCGACAACCTGCGAATTACACCAAGCAATCAGGTGGAGTGGGTGAAACAGACCGACCTGATTGGTCAGGTGGGTGTCGAACCACGCTGGCATTACACCTTTAAACAACGCTACGCATCCGGTAGAGGGGGCTTGAACGCAGGGTGGTTCCTGGGTATGGTTTTGTCCATGGAACTATCGTACAACCGAGATTATGCCGTCTACAACAAAACCCTGCGGCTGCTGCCAACCTGGGGGTATCGATCCTCCCTGACGCCCCGCCTGTACTGGGAATGTGCCGCCGGTGTCGGTGGGTACTGGTACCTCAGCCAATACACCAACCTCATGGCTCCACAGTTGGATTACTCCCTACGGCTGGGGCTTACTCATACTTTTTGAGGCATGAAACAGTACGCCCTCTTGTTCAGCCTGTTGGCGTTAGTGTCGTGCGTGCGCGTTGAGGTGTTGGATGCTCCTTGGGGCGAAACGCCACAGCCAGTCCTGTTTGCCATCCTGTCGCCCTCAACTCCTGTGCAGGTCTATCTGGGCATGACCAATACCGTCAACGACAGCTTGCTGAGGCAGTGTTACCCTGAAGCGGCCCTCTATCTGCGCCAAGACCAAGGAGCATGGGTGGCCTTGACCAGACAGTCAGGTACCAATACGTTTTCACTGACCCATGACAGCCTGCTCCCCGTTCAGCAAGGGGTGACGTATGAATTGAAGGCAGTTTTGGGACAAGACTTGCCTGAATTGACCGGTGTTACCACTGTGCCAGCTGAGGTCGCCAGGATTGCTTCGGCCAGTTATGTGGTAACGGATACAACGGTACACTTTACGTACAAAGGCGATGCCGTCCAGGGACGATTGCAGGTGCAATGGAACAAGCTGGACGGGCAGGAGGGAGGCTATCATCTGACCGACGATACCGGCGAATCGCTCGATGTTGTCGAGGGGCAAACAACCTGTACGGTGCGCGTCAACGATTACTTGTTGCCCAGAGCGGCCGACGGCCTGACCTTGTGGCTGACGACCACGGACGCCCATCTGGAAGCCTATCTCAAAACCGTTGACCTGGTTCGGTCGTTCGATGACCTTTCCGGACACGTCATCACCGATATACTCAGTGCCTATGCTGGCGTTTTGCCCGCCTTTTCCAACATTCACCAAGGCGTGGGCCTGTTGGGAAGTTGTGTACAGGACAGCTTTACTGTAAGACTGACCAACTATGCGAACGATTAAAGCCTTGTTGGTCATAGGGTTGTTGTGTGTTTTCTGCCTGCCTTCCAGGGCAGAAGACAGCCCGGAACGTTACCGCTTGGGCGCAGTGGTGAGCGAGCATAACACGGGGCGATTGTTGAAAAAAATCCCCGTCACCGTGTTGCCCTACAACAGGGAAGTGAAGACCGATGCCAAGGGGCGCATACTGCTCAACCTGCCGGCCGGTGACGTGACGCTGCGCATCGATTACGCCCCCTTCGACCCAATCGAGTTGTCGGTCGATCTGCAGGCAGATTCCACCGTGAGGCTCGTCTTGACGGCCCCCTATAACGCCCGCATTCTGGAAGACATCGAAGTGTTGGCGGCCAAACCGGTCAACGAACGCAACGCCGCGGTGGAAAGCCTGGACAAACGCTGGCTCGATCAGCACCCCGGCATGATGGGGGAGAAGGATCTGCTGAAAACCCTGTCGTTGACTTCAGGCGTCACGCCCAGTCGAGAAGGAGCGGCCGATCTGCAGGTCAGGGGCGGCACTCAGGGGCAGAATCTGTTTCTGTTGGATGGATGCCCCCTGTATTCCACCACCCATTTCTTTGGCATGGCTTCGGCCTATAATCCGGCTGCGATCCGTCGTGCAGACCTCTACAAGGCTGCTTTCCCCGCCCGCTACGGAGGCAAAATCGCGTCCGTGCTCGATGTACAAAGCGTGGATGCCGACCTGCAACGCAGCCACGGCGAGGCCGAAGTTGGTCTGCTTTCCGCCAAGGCTGCCCTGCACCTGCCGCTCGTGAAAAACCGCCTGGGGCTCTTCCTGGCCGGTCGGCTTTCCACCTATTCCCTCATCAACGCCCTTACGTTGTTTGCCGACAACGGCTACGACGTCAACCTCAATTTCAACGACCTCAACGCCAACCTGCTGTGGAAACCCACAGACAAAGACGTGCTGAAACTCACTTGGTTCAGCAACGGCGATCGGTTCAACATCGACCAGCCCGATGGGCAACAACTCTTAATCGGGCGGATTGAAAACAGCCAACGCAATGTAAGCGCTTCCTGGCAACGGCAGTATGATCCAAATCATCGGCAAACGCTCAATATCTACGCCGATCAATACACCTTCAACTACGGCGGCGGCGTGGACAATCGCACGCGCACCGATTACACGGGCCTGAACACAACGACCAACATTCGTTCCCTCTCCGCCAACACCAGGTATGAAGTCACCATCCACCCGGCGGTGAGGCTCACGGCCGGTGGAGCCTACAGCCACTATTGGCTCCGTCCCGTTACCACCCTGTATACAGACGATCTGTCAACTACCACCAAACAAAGCCCCGACGCCTTTGCCGACATGGCCCTGTTTGGAGAAGCACACTGGCAAGTGGCTAAGCGTCACCAACTGGATGCCGGGCTGCGGTTGAGCAACGTGATGAACGGCCATACCCACTTCATGGCGTTGGAACCCCGCTTGAGCTATCATGGCCGCCTGTCCGACCGCTATGCCCTGTCGGCTTCCCTCAGCAAGATGACCCAGCCCCTGCATAAGGTTCAAAACCCTGGCCTGGGCATACCCCTGGAGCTGTTCGTGCCTTCAGGCGGGTGGATGAAGCCCCAGCAAGCCTGGATCTTCTCCGTCGGAGCCGGCAGGCAGCAATCCTGGTCGTTTGGTGCGGCCAGCCTCAAAGCCGACCTTTGGTTCAAACAGCTCGACAATTTGGTAGAATTCAAAGATGGCTACGACGCTCAGCGTATCCTGCTGTATCAAAACGACTTCGCTCAACGCACGTCAACCTTCCTGTCTCAAGGCAATGGCAGGGCTTTCGGCATCGATGTTTCCGGCAGCCTCTCCCTCAACAAACTGTCGTACACCCTGGATTATACCTGGATGAAAGCTACCAATCGCTTTGACGCCCTCAATCACGGCAACTCCTTCCCGGCAGCCACCGATATCAGGCATGCCCTGTCCATGACCCTCGATTACGCCTGTTCGCCCACCATCCGGCTTTCCGCCAACTGGCAATACCGCTCAGGCAGCCCCGTTACCGTGCCCACCGCGTACACGCGGTTACCGGCATACGACCTTGCCACGGGTACGCCCAGCCCCGACGGCAACACCTTGGTGTGGCTGACCACCCAACGCAACAACTACCGCACCTTGCCCTTCCACAAGCTTGACCTGACCCTCACCAAAAACGTCCTCGTTTTCAGCCGGTACCAAGGAGCGTTTACCCTTGGCGTGTACAACGTATACAACCGTTCAAACCCCTATCTGTACTTCCTCGACACACAAAAAGCCCCCGACGGCAGCCCGAAACCCGTGTTGAAAAGCCTCTCCGCCTTTCCGGTGATGCCAGTGGTGTCGTTTAGGGTGATTTTTGAATAATCGTGACATTTTTCACCCTCAGGTGGTTTTGCGTGGTGCGGATGCCGAAATAGCCGTCGCGATAGGGGGCAGGATCGGTGTAATCAAAAATCAGTTGGCCGTCTATTAGGTAGCTCACACGTTCTCCTTTCGTGCGTATTTCAACGGTGTACCAATGATTGGGTTTTATTAGGTGGGCCGGATCAGTGTACTCTTTGATGATGTCAGGCCGTTGTGAGCCCTTCTGAAACGCCTCGTAGTTGCCGTCGTACTTACGGAAACGGGTGGTGGAGTTGCTGTTGCCCCCGTAGCCCACGTAGTACATGCGCAAGCTGTAATACCGGCCGAACACCCCGTTGCGCCATTTGCTGCGGGCAAAGAAATCATCGGGGAAAGCCGGATCCTGGGCCATCCAGAAACAGTTGAGGTCGCTCACCCTGTCGTAGGCACCCCCTTCATCCACCACGTAGGCCTCGAAACGAATGGTCACATCGCCTTCCAACGGTTCCTTGTACCACAGCGTGAAACCCTTGGGCGCCACGATGTCCAGGGTGTTCTGATCGATCTTCACCTCGGTGGAGTCCGCGTTGTTTTCAATCACCCAGTTGGTCAGGCCCTGGCTGAAATCCTCAGAAAAGGTGCGGGGAGACGGTTGGATGCCGACGGCCTGTGTGGCCGGTGCCGTGGCTGTCATGAGTGGGTAGAGGCTGCGCCCCAGGTGCGGCGGCTGGTTGTAACTCACGTTTTGCCAGGCAACGCCCAGGCGGTAGATGCGATCGTGCATCAAGGTGGGCAGGCGGTAGCTGGTGGGGTGGGTGGTGGTGTAGAGGCGCAGTTCGCTGTTGTCGGCCGAACGCCAGATTACCTCCTCGCGCCAGTCGCCCAGGATGTCGGC
>DOBD01000151.1:6428-6640 GCA_003506275.1 Bacteroidales bacterium
CGGGTCAGGTCGCCGTCCCACCAGACCACAAAGTTGGTCGAAGAGGGTGTCTTTTCAGAGATAGTGTTGCCCTTCGCATCACGCAGGCCGCCGGGGCCGCCCCAGTTTTCGAAGCCGGGGTGCGTGGGGTCAATGTCGGCGGCTACCCCACGGCCCACATCCACGCCAGGACCAAGGCTAAACAAAACCTCGCCGGTGGCCGCATCAAACAG
>DOBD01000282.1:0-6804 GCA_003506275.1 Bacteroidales bacterium
CTTCTTTGCCGGCAAGCAAACCAAGTTGTCCAAGGATAAGGGGGGCGGCGCAAATGGCGGCCACAGGTTTGCCTGCTGTTGCATGACTTTTGATGGCTTTTTTCAACCCTTCATGCACGTTTAGGTTGTTGGTGCCCGGCATACCACCAGGCAAGATCAACAAGGCTGCTTCGGCCAGGTCGACATCGGGGTAGAGGGTGTCGGCCAACACGGCAATGCCGTGGGCTCCGGTTACCGTCAGATCTCCTGTCAAAGAGACGCTGACCACATTCAACTGGGCTCGACGAAGCACATCAAGGATGGTGATGGCCTCTATTTCTTCGAAGCCGGGTGCCAGAAAAAGATAGAGTGGTTTCATATGGATTGGTCTAGCGTAATTTAAATCGATAGGTGATGGTGCCGCTCTGGTTGTGCGAGCCGGTAATGTCATTGAAGCGGGCTTGCTTGGCGGCACTGAGGGCAGCTGATCGGAGGGTAGGACTGTCAGTGGTTGTGCCACGCAGTTGAATGTCTGCGCTGACCACCGATCCACGGGGATTGACAACGATGCGTACCACCACGACCCCTTCTTCCTGTATGGTGTAGGAAGGCCTGGGTAAAGCACCGTCTATGCTACGACCGTCCAGAGAGAAGTTGCCGTAGCCCTGGCCGCCACCCACCGTGTTGCTGGCTTCGGGTGTGCCGGTGACAACACCTTGATTGCCGGTGCCGGTGGATGCTGTACCTTGGCTCTCCGTGCTGCCGGTCGTCCTGGAAAAGACGGAAGCTGTCTGGCGTCTGATGGCTTCGGCTTTGCGTTGTTGTTCGGCTTCCAGTTTTCGTTTAGCTTCCTCTTCCTCCTTTTTTTCAGCCAAGGCAATGGATGTTTCCATGTCCTGGGTGATGAGGGGCTCGGTCGCTGTTTCGGAAGGGGATTCGGTGACAGGCTCAGACTGGGGAGCCGTTTCCGGTTCAAAAAGACCGGAAGCAACGTCTACCGTGCCAAAGTTGACAAACAATCCCTCTTCCCTGACAGGCTGAACAGTGCGTTTCAGGCTGAGCAACAGCAATAATGCCACCAGCAAGGCGTAAACCAGCAACGTGACAGAAGCGGCGATGAGTTTATGGCGTGGGAACGTCATTTTTCTGGGGACGGGTGGCGAGCACCAGTTTGAAGTTGTTAGAGTTGCAAATATTCAACACTTTAACCAATTCCTTGTACGGAATGGTTTCATCAGCGTAGAGCGCTACGTACATATCGGGTTCTTCCAGGATCATCGATTGGAGGAAGGGCTCAATTTCATCAAAAGACACCAGTCTTTCCTTCTCCTTACCAAAAGCGACGTAGTAATTCAGGTCTTTGTCAATGGTGACCCTGGTTAACGGCTTGGCTGCTGTTTGCTGCTTGCTTTCNNTTGCTGCTTGCTTTCCGGTAAAAGAATCTTGATGGCGTTCGGATTGACCACGGTCGAAGTGATCATGAAAAAGAGCAACAACAAGAAAATGATGTCCGTCATGGACGCCATGCTGAAGCCAGCATCAATTTTGGTGCGTTGTTTGAGGGCCATATCAGAGTTTTGTCGGTTCGTGGAGTAAATCCATGAATTCCATGGTTCTGGTTTCCAGATTGGTGACCAGGCTACGAATCCTGGAAACCAGGTAGTTGTTGGCAAAGTAAGCGAGGATGCCCACAATAAGGCCAGCTACGGTCGTAACCATGGCCACATAAATACCGGAGGAGAGGATGCTAATATCCACGTTGCTACCGGCTGATGCCATATCATAAAAAGCCTGAACCATACCCAGCACCGTGCCAAGAAAGCCAATCATGGGGGCTCCACCCGACACGGAAGCCAGCACAGACAACCCTCTTTCCAGTTTGGATACCTCAATGTTGCCCATGTTCTCGATGGCCACCTGGACATCGTTCATGGGGCGACCGATACGGGTAATCCCTTTTTCAATCATCCGGGAAGAGGGGGTGTTGGTTTGTTTGCACAACTTGATGGCCGATTCGATGTTACCGTTCAGGATATGATCCTTGATGCGGTTCATAAAGGAGGGGTCTTCCTTGGAGGCTGCATTGATGGTCAGCAGACGTTCTACAAACAGGTAAATGGCGATGAGTAGAAGCAGGACCAGGGGTAGCATCAACCAACCCCCTTTGACAGCCATGTCGAAAAAGCGGAGTGGTTCTGGCTGCGAGGTTGTCGTTTGCAGGGTGGATAAGGTGGGCAAGGCTTCAGCAGCCGTGGTCTGTAGGGTCAGCAAAAGGTTCATGGTTGTTGACAGTTTATTTTAGGCAATTTTTGTACGACTGGATGGCTTTTTTCAAGCCTAAATAAAGGGCATCGGCGATCAAGGCATGACCGATGGAAACTTCTTCGACCCAGGGGATGCGTTCGTGGAAAAAGGACAGGTTTTCAAGGCTCAGGTCATGACCGGCATTAACACCCAGACCCAGGCTTTTGGCCGCCTTGGCTGCAGTGACAAAGGGAGCAATGGCTGCCTCTCTGTCAAGGGAGTAATGGGTGGCATATGGTTCCGTGTAGAGTTCAATTCTGTCTGCACCTATCTTTGCCGCGAATTCTATGTGGGAGACCTCAGTGCCCACGAAGATGGAACTGCGGATGCCATGGCTGCGCAGCGTTTCCACGATATCCGACAGAAAATCGAAATGAGCGATGGTATCCCAGCCTGCATTGGATGTCAAGGCATCGTGTGAGTCTGGTACCAAGGTCACCTGATGTGGCTTAACGGCGAGTACCAAATCCATGAAACGTTTTTCCGGATTGCCTTCGATGTTGAATTCCGTGGTGATCAGGGATTTCAACTGAACGACGTCGCTGTAGCGGATGTGGCGTTCGTCAGGCCTAGGGTGTACGGTGATCCCTTCAGCCCCAAATGCTTCACAATCTACGGCTGCTTTCAGTACATCGGGAACATTGCCACCACGCGCATTTCTGAGGGTGGCTATTTTGTTGATGTTGACACTCAGTTTTGTCATGTCGCGAAGTTTTCTCACTTTTGTACGGTTGCCGTCCCTCCTGTAAGGAGGTGTGCAAGCCGCGTTACACTGTCTGCAAAGGTACATTTTTTTTCAGGTATGTGGACCTTTGGTTGTTAAAACGCATTAAAAAGCCATCACCATGAACGGATTGCGCGTTGCCATTTTCGGGAGTCGTTTTCAATCAGAGAAACGCTGCCATATCATGAACCTTTTCGAGGCTTTCAAGCAGCGTGGGGCCAGCCTGTATGTGTGCCGTTCATTCTATGATTTTCTGACATCGGTCATGACGGAGCCCCCCCAAGTGGCTGGTTTGATCGATGGGGATGATTTTACAGCCGACTTTGTGGTAAGCATCGGTGGAGATGGTACGTACCTGCGCACAGCACACCGCATTGGCAACAAGGGATGGCCCATCCTGGGTATCAATACCGGTCGACTAGGTTTCCTGGCTGACATTGAATGTACGGATTTGCCCACTGTGCTGGATGACATCAGTGAGCGTCGCTACACCCTGCAGGCACAACGGTTGATTCAGCTCAGTGTCAACGGTACCGTGTTTGAAAAGTACCCCTGTGCCCTCAATGAAATTGCCGTTCTCAAGGGCGACAATTCATCCATGATCAATATACATGCTTTTGTTAACGGTGAATACCTGAATGGCTACCAGGCTGACGGGTTGCTCATTGCGACGCCTACAGGATCAACGGCCTATGCATTGAGCGTGGGAGGCCCCATCATGATGCCCGATACCCGCAATTGGTTGATTGCGGCCGTGGCTCCTCACAACCTGACGGTCAGGCCCATTGTTGTTGACGATACCGCTGTCATAGACTTGGAAATAGAAAGTCGCAGCCAGAATTTCCTCGTGTCCCTGGATGGTCAGTCCTTTACCTTACCCTGTACGGCCAAGCTGCAGATTACTCAATCCGAATACCAGGTGATGGCCTTCAAACCCAAGGATCATGTGTTTCTTCAAACCCTGCGCCAGAAGCTCTACTGGGGCATGGATCCCAGGCAGGATCCCCGTTAAATTCAAGGTCTGACTGTAATCTTGCCCTGGTATCGGAAGGGTTTTCCTGATGGCGTGACGCCCTCGAGAATCAAGGTACAGGTGCCGAAATTATCGGCCATAAAAAATTCAACCGATGCTTCACCCTCCTCGTTGCACACCACGGCCGGATTCCAATAGATGGTCGACCTCAAGTCGGGAATGCCATTCATACGCTCTTCTGGTTTCAGATAGTCGGGTTGGGGAAAATATTCGGGTACACAGTAACCCAAAGGCATGATCATCGCCTGGTGGTTGCCAAGTTCATCTTTTACTTTGGCGGCTTCCCCTCGTTTAAGGTAGATGCACACAGCCCCGTCACCCCCTTCAGAGCCGAGTGAGGCAAGATCGGTGGGGTCTTTCAAGACATCCATCAATTCCACTTCCATAGGAAGAATATGGCTTAGTTCCTCCATGGGGTACTTGATGCCGTCTACATAGATGAGCGGCGTTTTATTTCTGATCAAAATACCGGTTCCACTTTGGTCAAGTGTGACACCGGCTACAGTAATCAAGAGATCGATCAACGTGGCTGCCTGCTCAATTTGATTGGTGGTAAACGTGCGGCTGGGTGAAAAATAGACGGCTCCTCTATCCAAACGCAGTTGCCTTAATTTTTCTTCTTCCTGTTTTCTGGCCACGACTTCCACTTCGGCCAGATTGATGGTGATCAAGCCGTTTTCCTGGGCGTATTTTTCTTTGCTTTTTTTCATGAAACGGTTCATGGCCTCCTCCACGATGGTTGATGCCGGTATGGGCTGGTTGGCGACGACAGGTGGGAAACTGTCGGGGTCTATCATAAGGTCGGTGAAGTTGCCCATGCCCTTGTCGGCCTGAAGCAAGGCCTTGGTGCTGTCAGGCAGTTCAAAACCATCAAAGTAAAAGCGCCCTTCCTGGTCTGTGACCTTGGCATCAATGTACATCAGGCGCTGGATGAAAAGGGAGACATTGGTCCCGGGCAGGGGGCGTTTACTTGGAAAACGTAGAACACGACCGCTGATGGCGCTGCCTCTTTCCAAGGGGTAGGTGGTTGCCTCTTCGAATGTGCCTTTCAATACGCCGGAGACGTTGTATCGTTCCCAGGGCAGNNTCATGAGCAAGTCGAGCTGTTGGTTGCCTTGGTTGTTGTCCTTGTTCAGGAAACGTCCTGGTTTGCTGATGGTCTGGTTGAATTCCGACTGGAGTAGCAGGCGGCTTTTGATGGTTTCATCCTCTTGTTCATGGGTTACATCGGCGTCATCGGTCACGCTGAGTGAGAAGTCTCCAGGAATCGCCTTGCCCTTGTGATCCACCAATCGTATGGAGACTTTCACCTTGTCGCGGCGTCGATAGTTCGGCTTGTCGGTCGTCACTTCCACCGTGACCTTGTCAAGGCCAAGAATGAAGAGCTGACGTTCGCTAAGCACCTCTGCTGACCGGTTGTACAAAACCAGTTGGAGTACCCCATCGCTCAAACCACCCTTGGGTACTGTCAATGACTGTTGTCCCGGTGCAAGGTAGGTGTGGTAGACAGGAACACCCCGTTGGTGAACCATGAGCATCAGGGTGTCAGGGGTTTGTGTTGAGGCTGTTTGGGTGAGGTTGACGTGTATGGCTGTGTCGCTTTGGCTTGCAGTAAGGGCGAAGCCAGTGGAAGTGACTGCCGGCAGGGGGAAAGTGTGTTGCTTGCCCTCCTTGTTTTCACACAAAGCGGTGTAACGCTTACCCGCCTGAGGAACAAAGCTCACTAGGCCCAGTCCGTCGGTCGTTGGTGCAATGATGGCTACTTCACGGTTGGTCTCATCAACGAGACGGCCGCTGATATCCGTTTCAAGCCCATCCTCTGTGGTCGCTCTGACGGCTATCCGGTTGGTCAGACCGGCTAGTAACTTGCCACCTTCGGGATGAAAAGTTACCTGGTAGTCGTCCGGGTTGCGCCGTCTGGAAGGTGTCACCTTTTTTTGCTCCCTCAGGTTGTTGCCAATATAAACTGGTCGCCTGAAAAAGTAGGGTTCGCCCACGTTTCTGAGTAAGCTGGTGTAGGCCCGTAATGAATACCACCCTTCCGACAGGTCAGGTGACAGATCCATTTGGCCGAAATACATGCCTCCCAGGGGGTAGAGCTTTTTTCGTACTTCCACCCTGTTGTCAGCGTTGACCAATTCGACGTAGACATACCGGCTCAGCGTATACGGTATATGAATGGCGGAATGAACCATGTGGGCCCTGAACCAGATGCGTTCACCGACTGCGTAGTAAGGTTTGTCGCTATNNCTCCTGGGGGTATTGTTTGATCTGGGCGGCCATGTCGGTGATGGCCTTGCGGCTGACCAGGGCAATCGTTGCGCTGTCTTGAGCGGAGGAGAGCGTCGTTAGGGTCGTTATGAACGTGAGGGAGAGGACAAGGGCTTTAAGCATGCTTTCCTGATATTGGGTGATAGGGGTTTCTTAAGGGGCGCAAATTACAAAAAAAACATACAAGAAAGGCATCCTTAGTTTATAAGGATGCCTTTCCGAGTGTTAAAAGAGGTTGTCTGCGGCTTAAACCCTTTTTTCCTTGATACGGGCTTTCTTGCCAGTCAAAGCGCGCAGGTAGTACAACTTGGCGCGGCGTACCTTGCCCACCTTGTTGACGGTGATGCTTTCAATAAAGGGGGATTCGAGGGGGAAAATACGTTCCACACCCACGTTTTCCGACATTTTGCGAACAGTGAAGCGCTTTTTTTCACCGTTTCCGCTGATTTTGATGACCACACCGCGGTACTGCTGAATACGTTCCTTGTTTCCT
>DOBD01000282.1:6815-11727 GCA_003506275.1 Bacteroidales bacterium
TTGAAGGCGGGGTGTTCCTTCCCGGTAGCGCAGGCCTGTTCGGCCACTTTAAGTAAGTCCATAATGCTTTATGTTATATGTGATTAACCGGCGCAACATAACAGGCAACTCTATTTCCTGCCAGCGATTACGCAAAGCGGGTGCAAAGAAAGGGAAAAAAATTCGCATCCACAAGAAAGCCTGCCGCTTTTTTTGCTGTACTTTCGTCGTCAAATGGCTATTTATGAAGCGAGTTATCTTTTTTTACCTGTTTTTGATTTCTGTGAGCCTCAGTGCCAGGGTCAGCCTGCAATCGGCCACCAGGATGGAGGTCAATGCGACGTACGACAGTTTGGTTGATCCGGCCATGCGTGGTGTAATGAATCAGTATCAATACCAACTCAGCGAAGCCGTTAACCGCACCATAGGTACCAGTACCCGCCTGATGACCGCTTCAGCCCCTGAAAGCTACTTGTCCAACCTGTTGTCTGACCTTCTGCTGAGTCAGGCCAATACGCTCTCAGAGCAGCCTATGGAGGTGGCCATCATCAACCTGGGTGGTATCAGGGCTCCCCTCAAGGAAGGCCCTGTCACCGTGGGCGACATCTATAAGATTATGCCTTTTGAAAACGAGCTGGTGTTGCTAACCCTCAAGGGGGAGGATCTCAAGGCCATTTTCGATCACTTAGCCGTCTCCGGTGGCGAGGGACTGGCTGGTGCCACCCTGGAAATAAAAGCCGGGAAAGCCACACGCATCCTGATAGGCGGGCAGCCGCTGGATGAGGCCAGGCTTTACAAGGTGGCCACCATGGACTACCTAGCCGCAGGCAACAGCGGGATGACGGCCTTTCTGAAGGCTGTCGAGCGCATCGATACCCACCTCAAGGTCAGGGATTGCTATATTGAGCAAATTGAACGGCTCACTGCTGCAGGTAAAGCGTTGGACGCCAAACTTGATGGTCGCATCCGGGTTCTGGCCGATTAATGTAATTCGCAGACAATTCAGAAACATTACCACCCTCCGATGAAATACCGTATTACCCTCTTCATCCTGATGAGCCTGGTAGTTTTAACCAGTCTCAACGCTCAGACCCCTCTCGTACTCCTGCACACCAACGATGTGCACAGCCAACTCGAACCGCTGCCTGCTGACGATCCCCGTAATCCTGATTTGGGAGGAGTGCTTCGCCGGGAGGCCTTGTGCCGTACTGTCAGGAGTCAGGAACCTAATGTACTGGTCTTTGAATCGGGCGACTTTGTACAAGGGACACCCTACTTCAATTTTTTTAAAGGAGAAGCGGAGGTACGGCTGCTGAACGTCATTAAGCCTGCTGCCATCACGTTGGGGAACCATGAATTTGACAACGGTGTGGCTTTCCTGGCTGATATATTGAAGCAGGCTGAGTTCCCCATCGTCTGTACCAACTACGTTGTGAAGCGCACGCCGCTTTCCAGGTATGTCAAATCCTGGCTGGTCGTCCGTCAAGGCGGTTTGCGCATCGGTGTGGTCAGTGCCAATATCAAGCCGGATGGCTTGATCGCTCAGGCTAATTTTAAAGGAATCAAATGGCTGGATCCCATTAAGTCAGCAGATAAACGCGCCGCCTGGTTGAAGCGTGTTAAGAAGTGCGACCTGGTCATCTGTTTGTCGCACCTGGGGCACAAAATGGACGAAGGCATGGCTGATGATCTGAAGTTGGCGGCCGGCAGCCGTTACATTGATGTTATTTTGGGGGGGCACACGCACACGTTCTTGCGCCAACCTATCAAGGTGAACAACCTGGTTGGTCAGCCCGTCATCATCAATCAGGTAGGAAAATCAGGCATCTACGTAGGTCGTTTGGATCTGCTGGTGGATGCAGAGTGAGAAGCTTCCCCGGCGACGGTAGGCTTATTCGAATTGCAGGGATAAAACGACCAAGCGGGAAGTGATACGATCGAAGGCATTGGTGTAGCGCAGGAAGTCTTCGCTATCCTGGTCCAGTCTGTCGTGTTCAAAAATGTCGGCCAATCCCAAACAAAATTTAAGTTCGGGAACCAATCTGAAATAAGGTAAATACAAATCACAACCCACACCGAGTTCCAGATAGGGATGGATGGCCTTCAGAAGGACGGGTTCTTTTTTGTCTCTTCCCATATCCAAGCCAGCACTGACACCAGCCATCAGGTAGGGGCGGTAATTGTCGGTGCGCGCACCCCGGTACCGTAGGGAGAGAGGCACCATGAAGTAGTTTGACCTGATCTGCGTTTTCAAGGGTTCGGTGCTCGATGCATCGCTCACCAACATCATATCCTTGCTGCCGAAGTGGATGGTCGGGCTCAACCGCAGGCTTAAACATTCAGCCAAACGAAGATCGCCCAATACCCCGACGGTAAATCCTGGTGTATAGGCCGGCACACTACCGTACCAACGCTCCCCGTTATCGTCTATCTGTCCACTGTGTTCCAGGATGAGGTCCTGCGTGTGCAATCCGACCAGGAAACCAAAATGATAGGGTTTAAGATCCTCGTACTGCAAGTATTGCACGGCGCGTTGAGGGTGTACACTCAGCGGCAGGAGTGCGAGCAAGCAGTAGGTCAGAAGTCGGTATGGTCGGGATGAATTCATTGTCAACAGCGATTCGGGTATGACAGGTGGGGGGTTTGCTCCTGCCACCCCGGCAGATTATAGAAACGGGTATCAGCCCATTTTATTGCCGCATTATTTGGAAGTCCTGCAATTTTACGTACATTTGCGCAGTCAAATAATACTCATTTAATCTGTTGTATCATGGCTCATGTTATTAATGAAGATTGCATTGCCTGTGGCACATGCATCGATGAGTGTCCGGTAGAGGCCATTTCCGAAGGCGATATTTATACGATTGATCCGGAAGTGTGCACCGATTGCGGTACTTGCGCCGACGTTTGTCCGGTGGAAGCCATTCATCCGGCATAAATCTCACACCCATTGTTTAGGGAGACTGCCTTCGGGCGGTCTCTTTGCGTTTACAGCGGTCTCTGTCTTATTTTATTGACTGGTTTTCCAGCTGTGCTACTTTTTTGTATATTTGACCCATCCATGATAACGCAAGCCCTCTTTGTCAGTCTTTTGCAGAACACGGCCATTCTGATATCGGCTGTGCTGTTATACGATTATTTCTGGATAAAAGGGGAGACCATCAAGCGTTGGTACGACAAGCTTCTTGCTGGACTTTTCATTGCCTTGATTGGGTTCTTGTTGATGCGGACCCCATGGAGTGCCGCTCCCGGTCTTTTTTTCGATACTCGTTCCATCTTATTGTCGGTGGCCGGTTTGTTTCTCGGCCCTGTACCTACCACTATCGCCAGCCTATTGTTAGCCGCTTATCGATTGGACTTGGGTGGCCCCGGCCAATGGATGGGCGTGGCGGTCATTTTGACGGCAGGTGCTACCGGTATTCTGTGGGGTATTTCCAAACCTATGCGTGAACGGCGTATCAGTTGGAAGCAGTTGCTGTTGTTCGGATTCAACGTTCATGTCATCATGTTGGCGTGTGTGATGCTCCTGCCTGACGGTGTCAGGCAGGACACCTACAAGACCATGCTATTCCCCATTTTGGTCATCTATCCGTTGGGTTCCATGCTGATGGGGTTGGTCATGCTTCGTCGTACGGAAAACTGGGGATACCGGCAGAAATTGGTGGAGTCAAAAGCGTTGTATTCCTCTTTGGTCAATCACATGCCGGCTGGTGTGTTCAGAAAAACGAAAGACGGGCGGTATGATTATGTCAACCAACTATTCTGCGAGTTGAAAGGCTTGACGGCCGACGAAATTTTAGGGAAGAATCCCGAAGAACTGGCCGAATATGAAGCCCTCAAAGAGCAATCCGGAGGGTATGACAAGCCTCCTGTTCAACGTACCCTTGTCAAGCAGGGCTCTGATCACCACGAATGGATTATGCGTCACGGCATGCCCATCGTAGTTGAAGAGGCATATCCGCATCGTGACGGACACGTGAATTATTTTCAGGTTGTCAAGACGCCTATCCTCGATCCGGCTGGCAAGGTCATCGGCTCACAGGGCATGCAGTTTGATATCACTCAACACAAACGAACAGAGGAGGCCTTGTTGGCTGAACAATACTTGCTCAATGCCTTCATGATCAATACCCCTGATGTTATTTATTTCAAGGACATCGAAAGCCGTATCATCCGCTTCAACAAGGCCTATGCCAGGTTGCACGGAGTGACCGACGATCACGACATACTGGGCAAGACAGACTTCGACTTTTTTACCAACGAGCATGCCAAAAAAGCGTTTGATGATGAACAGACCATCATGCGGACCGGTCATTCGCTCATCAATATCGAGGAAAAAGAAACGTGGAATGATGGCCACATCACATGGAGCCTTACCTCAAAGTTTCCCTTGAGAAATAAAGATGGAGTCATAGCAGGCACCTTTGGTGTNNGCTCAGAAAAAACTGGAGGAAGAGCTGATAGCGGCTAAACATAAGGCTGAAGAAAGCGATCGACTCAAGACGGCCTTCCTTCACAATATATCGCACGAAATTCGTACTCCCATGAACGCCATCATGGGTTTTTCCGGTTTTATGAATGATCCCGATATGGATAACGACCAGAAAGCGCACTTCGCACAGGTCATCCAGCAGAGTAGCCATCAACTTTTGTCCATCATCGACGATATCGTACGGATTGCAACCATCGAGGCAGGGCAGGAAAAGCTACAGGAAACGGAGATTAACCTCAATAACCTGCTCTTGTTTTTACGTGAACAATTCGCAGCCAAGGCCGCAATCAAAAACGTGAGTTTCGAAATCATGCCGGGACTGGATGATGAGCGGTCAATCATTGTGGCCGATGAAACCAAGTTGATGCAAATCATATCCAATTTGCTGGAGAATGCCATCAAGTTTACACGGGAAGGCCAGGTGCTGGCCGGCTACACCCT
>DOBD01000282.1:11737-12939 GCA_003506275.1 Bacteroidales bacterium
GACATCTTCAATCGATTCAGTCAGGTGGAGAGCTCTATCTCCAGGCAATTTGGCGGATCAGGACTGGGCTTATCCATCAGTAAGGCCTATGTGGATCTGCATGGTGGACGTATTTGGGTGGAGTCAGAACCTGGGACGGGTTCTTCCTTTTATTTCACGTTGCCTTACCGCCCTGTCACACATAAGGTGGAAGAAGGCCGTCGTGGAACAGCTACATTTAAGGCTGATGCCGACAAGGCCGTCACGTTCCTGGTGGCAGAGGATGAAGACCTAAATTACATGTTGGTACGTGAACTGCTGCGGAAATTCAAAGTGAAGATTATTAGGGCTGCCAATGGTGCCGAGGCGGTGGAAATCGCCAGGACGACCAAGGTAGACTTGATCCTCATGGACTTGAAAATGCCTGTCATGGATGGGTTTGAAGCGACGCGTACCATCAAGACTTTTTTGCCCGACTTGCCCATTTTGGCGTTGACTGCTTATTCGCTGGAGGCTGACAGGCAGCGTGCGATTGAATGCGGCTGTGCCGAGGTGCTGGTGAAACCCATCAATCGGGAACTGTTTTATGATCGGCTGAACAGTTACCTGGGTGCCTGAATGAAAGAAAGCCGCCGGTAATCAAACCGACGGCTTTCCCTCTCTTTTAAACCAAAAACCACCTAAAAAACTAAGAGTTTGAAAAATGGCATTGGTCGGACGGAAGGCAACAGCTTAGTTGAATTCATATCCATCACCCAATGCTATGTGTTTAAGGGCTACATTTAACACGTTCAGCGCACTGAATCGTGACAAGTAACCGGATGCACCCAGTCTGAAGGCTTTCAATGCAGATTGTCCCTCTGGGAATTCGCTGAATATCAATACCTTGGTGCTTTTTTTGTTGATGCGTTGCAGTATGTCCAAGCCGCCTAAGCCGGGGATGTTCTCGCCCAGGATGGCTACGTCGTACTGGCCGGAGTCCATTTTATCGAGTGCAGACTGGCCGTCTGCCACTTCATCCACTTGTGCCCCTTGAGGCAAGGATGCCATCACTTGCTTGACGTTGTCGTGCACGATGGAAAGGTTGTCGGCAATTAAGATTTTCATAAGGCTGGTTGTTTAGGTGTGAAGAGAGGAACAACGGGAGTGGTTTAGTTATAGTTGACCGTTACGGGGAACGGGCTGACAGAGGCATATTCGCCCAGGATCTGATCGCCGGTAAC
>DOBD01000217.1 GCA_003506275.1 Bacteroidales bacterium
CCCAGGATCTGATCGCCGGTAACCACCAAGGTGGCACCAACCTTGACGTCCTTGCTGCCGTCGGAAAGGTCTCCAAAGCCGGAAGGTGTGCTGGTAAAATCGGTAACCATCATGCTCTTGTTTCCATTGCTGATCATGACGGGTGATTGGGGAAGGGAAATGGAGAACGTGGCACCTTGATACCCTTTGACCTTGAACGAAGCGACAGAAACAGCGCCGCCATCCATCAGTTCAACATCACCGGAGACCTGGCGAGCCTGGCTTTCGGGCGACAAGGTCACGCGCCCCATGCCTGATTCAACGGACACGTGTCCAAAGTTCATGTCTTGGGTCTTGGTGATGGAGATGGGGGCAACAATGGTCACGGAAACATGGCCGGTGGCTGTTACCTGTGAAAACGCGCATGCGACACTTACCAATAAGGTAGCGAGGGTCAACAGGAGTCGATTCGTTTTCATAGCCTTGGAGTCTAGTGGTTTTGGTACTCCAAAGATAGGTTGACCGATTTCCGTCTATTGAGAGGGAAAAGGCCCAAGTAATGACTGGTTTGGCTGTTTGATCTGTAGGGGTGGCCCTACATGTTGTCAGCAGGAAAGGTAATTATTCAATCAGCTTGTTTTTTAGCGCATACATGGTTAGGTCCGCGTTGGTGCGCAAACCCATTTTTTCCAACAGGCGGGCCCTGTAGGTGCTGATCGTCTTATCGGATAAGAAAAGAGCATGGGCGATTTCCGTCACGGAATGACCTTGTGCCAACTGGATCATGATCTGAAACTCCCGCTCCGACAACGCCTCGTGAGGAAGACGACCGGCAGGATCGATGTCCTGGAAAAGAAGCCGTTCAGCCAAGGCTGCCGATACGTAACGGCCTCCTGCTGCAATCTTCCGGATGGCGGTGGCCAGTTCATCAAAAGCGCTGTCTTTCGACAAATAACCGGATGCTCCCAGCTTGAAAGCCCTGCTAGCGTATTGTTCCTGGGGGTAGAAACTGAACATCAAGACACGGGCCTGAATGTTCCTGTCTTTCATGCGTTGCAAGACATCCAATCCCGACATGCCCGGCATGGAGATATCCAGAATCACCACATCGTAGGCGTTGGAACAGATTTTGGCAAAGGCTTCGTTGCCGTCTGAAACTTCTTCAATCAACTTCACTTCGGGTAATCCGCGCACGATTTGCTTGACCCCCTCACGCACAATGGCGTGGTCGTCTGCGATAAGGATCTTCATGGCATAGTAGGTTTGGATATGCAGGCTTGCACGATGCTTCCTTGACCGGGAGTTCCCGACAAGTTAAGTGAGCCTCCACAGCGTTGAATGCGTTGACGCATACCGATAAGACCAAAAGATTTACCCGAATCAATGACATCCGGTGTCATTCCGATGCCGTCGTCGATGATGTTCAGTTCTATATCCGGATAACAGCGTAATTGGATGGTCACGGTCGACGCGTTGGCGTGCCTGATGATGTTGGTCATGGCTTCCTGAAAAATGCGGAACAAAGCCAGGTTGACCTGGGGTGTCAACTCATCTCCTTCTTCCAATTCCAAGGTGCAGGGTATGTCTGTCCTGTCGGTAAATTCCTTGCAGTACCACTCGATGGCAGCCTTCAGGCCCAAATCATCCAACAAGCCGGGGTGCAACTCGGAGGAAATGTGCTGCACTTTGCGGATGACATCATTGGTCATCGTCATCATCCGGTTGATTTTTTCCATCGTTGCCTCACCCTTATCCAGGTTATGACGTACCCAACTCAAATCCATCTTGAGTGCCGTCATGGCTTGTCCCAATTCGTCGTGCACCTGCAGGGATATGGTCGTTCTTTCTTCTTCGATGGCCTTGATCAGGTACTCGTTCATCTGTTCGAGCTGTTTCTTGGCTACCTGCAACGCTGCCTCCGATTCCCTCAGCTTCTCAGTGTTTTCCACGACGCGTCGTTTCTGCCAGTACAATTCCAGAAAAACCTTGATCTTGCTGGTTAAAATCAATTCATTCACCGGCTTAATGATGTAATCGACGGCACCGGCACGGTATCCTTCGAGGATACGGGCGTTTTCCGGGAAATTAGCGGTGAGGAAAATGATGGGCACCTTGTTTTCAGCCCTGTTTTCGTTGAGTCGAACAGCCAGCTCATAGCCGTTCATGTGGGGCATCTGCACGTCAAGGATGGCCAGGGACAAGTCGACATCCTTGGTCAGCTCGAGTGCTTTNNATACCCCTTCTATGGGGTTAGAATAAGATATTTGAGTGAAATCAGATTTTAGTCGGACAATAGTGATAACAAATCAATGAGAATGTGACCACATGATTAGCGGAAAAGCGATTGAATGTGGAAAAAAAAGCGGAAATCTTTGATGGTAAGCATTTTTGGGCTATCTTCACGCGAGCATTTAAGCGCCTCTCCACTATGCCCAAGAACCGCATTCTCATTGTAGACGACAATCCTCACGCAGTGTCCTTGGTCTCCATTGTGTTGTCCCGAAAACTGGATTGTGAGTTATCGGTAGCCTTCGATGGGTCCTCGGCCATCAAGCAAGCCAGGGAGACCAATCCGGACTTGGTTTTAATGGATTGGCAAATGCCTGGCATTGATGGCATTAGGGCTATTGAGATCTTAAAGGAGGATCCCGTGACGGCCAGTATCCCCATCATCATGATTACCTGTTATTCGGAGAAGGATTACCTGGAAAAAGCGTTTGCTGCCGGCGTGGTTGATTTCATCCGCAAACCCTTCGACAACATCGAGTTGTTGGCCAGGGTCAAGTCGGTGCTGACCACCCGCGATTACTACAACAAGATGGTGGAGGCCCAGAAGCGGGAAACGGTGGCCTTATCCATGCAGACGGTGCAAGGCGAAGAGTTTCGCAACAAAATTGTGGGCGACCTCAAGCAGCTGAAAGGAAAAAGCGAAACCGAACCCGATCAATTACCGGCCGCCATTGAACGCCTGATCCGGGAAATCGCTTCCGATGCGCAATCAACCTCCTGGAATCAGATTGAGAAACGCATCAAGGACACTGATCAACAGTTTTTCAGGAGCCTGGGCGAAAAGCACCCCAACCTGACCCCGGCCGAGATGAAGCTCTGCTTGTATTTGCGTATGAATCTGTCTACCAAAGAGATATCCGGCATGACGTTTCAAACGTACGACAGCGTACGCATTGCCAGAACCCGCTTGAGGAAGAAGCTGAACCTCACCAGCGATGATAACTTGGTGGGCTACATTTCCTCGTTCTAAGCCCTTCTTTTTCAAGTTTGCGCCTTGATTGCTTCCTTTTTGTATCCTTGGCTTCGCCCCGCCTGTTACTTTTTGCTCTGACTGACACACAAAGTCTTTGAAATGTGTGTCTTACCTTTGACGTTGGTAGTGATACCTGGCCCATGCGGGTGATGAATGAACATAAAAAACTGGTAGTGAATAGGATACACAAGATGCTAAACACGCTGACCACACCGCTCGCCGATGGTGGACGGCTTTGCCGTATCCTGTTTTTGTTGGGACCAGCACTGTTTCTTGGACTGACCACACACGCCGCCACCGCCAGCTGGAATTACACTACGAACACGGGCTCTCTTGGTAGTACGTACAGTTGGATTAATTGTTCCGCCGGCACCAACATTGTCTCCGGGGATGACGTACAAGGTACGATAAACTGGCCGTTCGACTTTGATTTTTACGACGATAGCTACACGACTTCCAACACGTTAAGCGTGTGTGCCAACGGGTTTATCCGGTTGGATGGAACAGCCAGTACGAACTATAGCGCTGCTAACAACTACGTATTGAACAGCACTGGTACCGGGCTTGGGCAGATCATTGCTTTGGGGGTTTACGACAACAAGGTTGGTGACGACGGGGGGTGGGTGCGTTCATCGGTCTCAGGTACAGCTCCCTTCCGCGTGTTCACCATTGAATACAACAACCTGGAGATTGACTACGATGATAAAGATTATGCTGATATACAAGTTCAGTTTCACGAAACGTACAATAAAGTAATTCTCTTATTTGGCACAGATAATGTGGAAAAATCTGGCGTTGATCAAGGTATCCACAGTGGTGTAACTGGCTACTTTCATAAATGGCAGGAAGTGGCTTCCGGCACCAACAGCCGCTGGATTGAATACAGCCCGCCCCCCATCCTGGTCACAGCGACTTCAGGTACCACCAAGGCCAGGTATTTTACCCTTCAAGCGGCTTTTGACGTCATCAACGCCGGCACCCACACGGATGCCGTAACCGTGAAGGTGACGGGCAACACCACAGAAACAGCCACTGCCACCCTCAACGCCAGCGGGCAGGCCAGCACAGACTACACCGACGTCACTCTGTATCCCATCGTACCAGGCGTTAGCATCAGTGGCAATGTCGCAGGCCCGCTTATCAGCCTGAATGGAGCCGACAATGTAACGTTCGATGGCCGCCTCAATGCAACGGGTTCGGCTATCGATCTGACCCTTATCAACACCAATACGGGCACGGGTGCCATAACCCTGCAGTTGAACAACGGTGCCACCAGCAACACCATCCAATACTGCACACTGCAGGGTGGGGGGGGCTCGGAAAACAACGGCACTGTATTCTTCGGATTCAACGGTTCTAATACAGGTAACTTAATAGCCAACAACGCCATTACTAACAATGGAACCCGCCGTGCGAATGCGTTGTATACTACTTGGGCTCAGGTAGGANNGGTGAACAATAATACCTTCTACGATACCTGGTCAACCACCGCATCGTCATACAGCATCAAGTTGAGTAATGGTACCTCTGGTTGGACCCTGAACGGCAACAGCTTCTATGAAACCACGACCTTCAATCCAAGTGGCGCTCATACCTACAGCGGTATCTATCTTGACGATACCAACGGGCAGGGTTATTCCTTGACGGGTAATTATTTTGGTGGCAGGGCGCATGCTGCCGGTGGCTCAGCCATGAGTATCGGTCAATTATCCTTACAGGCGCTAACCTTAATACCGTATTATATTAACGCAGGAACAACAATAGCTAGCTCTATTCAGGACAACTATACCCGCAATATTACTTACCGTAGTGCTTCGGCCACTCCCTTCTATGGGTTCAAGCTTGATGGCGGGGCGGTTAACCTGGGTACTGTTAGTAGTAATGCCTTGGGTGACACCACTGGAACGGGTTCCGTCATTGTGACGGCTACCAACGCGGCAGCAACATCCTACGGTATTCACATTCAATCAACAGCCGATGTGTCGGTGCACAACACCCGTATGGGTGCTTTGACGTTGGCTAATGCATCGTCCACCAATGCCCACAGCTTTTACGGGGTCTACAAAAAGTGGGGGGGCGGCACCCTGAGCCGNNCAAAACGTGGGGGGGCGGCACCCTGAGCCTGCAAGCCAACACCATTGGTAGTCTGGGTACACCAGCCAGCATAAATTGTTCTTCCACGGCTACCGGCAACGACCAAGCACTGGTCGGTGTGTACACCCAGGCGATTGGTACGGCGGTGTTGGAAAGTAATACGGTGGCCAATTTACTCAACCAGACCACCAGGGACAACGCCAACGCATACGTGGCTGGACTCCAGGTGGGCGCCAGTTCGACCACCACCCTATCCAAGAATTTTATTTATGGATTAAGCTGTGCCTCAGCCGGCACCAACAACCTGGTCGCCGGGATTTATACGACGTTTACAAGTTCAGAAGCTTCGCTGATGGCGAGTAATAACATAATATCATTGGGTGTCCAACTATCCAATCCTCTTTACAGCGTTTATGGAATTTATAGCAACGGCCAGGCCTCTGAAGCCTATTACCACAACACCATCTCCTTAACGCCAACCCGCACGGGCTCCACCTCCGCCCATACAGCCGCCTATGCACAAAACTCGAACACTTCCGTCACATTAACCAATAATCAGTTTATCAACACTGGCTCAGGCGGTTCTGGTTTAGGCAAGCACCTGGCGTTAAACATCAACAACAACTCAAACCTTACCAGTGATTACAACAACCTTTATACGCCTGGAGCCAACGGTGCAGTCGGTCTGACTAATTCCATCGTATATACCACCCTGGCAGACTGGCAGACGGCTACAGGAAAGGATTTGCTCAGCTATACGGAGAACCCCGTTCTGGTCAATCCGGCCGGTAATTATCCCATGGCGTATTACCCGGGCGCAGAACAGTATGGTACCGACCTGAGAGCCTTGGTTCCCACTGACTTTATCGGTACCTCCCGCAAAGAGGAGCCTACGTTGGGCGCCTGGGAAAGGCCCTTGGTGTACGCCGTCGATGTGTATGTGGGATCCACGCTGCAGGCCAGCTATACCCGACTGAAAAAGGCGTTCGACAAAATCAACGATGGTACCCATACCGGTGCATTGACCCTCAAAGTGATAACCTCCATCAAGGAACGTTATCAGCCTGTGCTGAATGCCAGTGGTACAGGGGCGGCCAACTACACCAGTGTCCTGTTGTATCCTACCCAAGCAGGGGTGCAGTTGTACGGGGATTTCAACGGGCCCTTCATTGATTTAAACGGGGCCGACAACGTAACCATCGATGGTCGTGTCAATGGGGCCGGATCGACACCCGATCTGGTGATTTTAAACCAAAACACTGGCGCCAACGCCGTCACGTTGCGCTTAACAAACTCGGCGCAAACCAACGTCATCAACTACGTTAACCTTAGGGGTGGGGGTGGCTCCGATACGAACGGTACCGTCGTTTTTGGACCAACCGGCACCAATAATGGCAACACAGTGAGCAACAGCGTGATCACCAACAACGGCGCCCGACGTGTTCACGCCCTTTACGCGGCCACAGCCACCAACGCCTCTAACCAGTTGCTCAACAACCGCTTTTTTGATACCTGGTCAACCACGGCGGCCTCCAACAGTGTTTACCTGGGTACAGGTACTTCGCTCTGGTCGTTGCAAGGCAACAGCTTTTATGAAACCTCCAGCTTTACACCGGCTGGGGCTTACCTTTACACACACATCAACATCGACAACCCTTCCGGACAGGGCTTTGAGTTGAATACCAACTACCTGGGTGGTAGCGCTCCCCAATGTGGGGGCACAGCCTTGACCATGGGTGGCACAGGCATCAGTGCCCGCTACATCCCACTTTCCCTGCTAACCGGCAGCAGTGCACGCACCTCTATCCAAGGCAACACCATTGCCAACAGCAGCGTTGCAAGTGCGCATACCAACCCCTTCATTGCCGTGCTACTACAGGGTGGTGCCTACGCTGTGGGGCATGTAACAGGCAACGCCATCGGTGACTCCACAGGAACGGGCAGTATACAAGTGGCTTCAGGTGCCAATGCTACTTCTTATGGCATTTTCATCGCTACGACCGACTCGGTGACCCTCAGCAACAACCGTATTGGTTCCATTACGCTAACGACGACCAACCAGGGACACAGCTTTAGCGCTGTCCATAAGGCTGCCGTAGGCGGTTATTCTTTGATCAGCAACAACACCATCGGTAGTCTCGGGACAGCAGGCAGCATCCGTACCACCAACACCAACGGCGGTATTCAGCAAAACCTGATAGGGATAGCCTTGAATGGGACAGGGAATACACTGGCTACAGGTAATACCGTGAGTGAATTGTTGAATACGGCAGCCCAAAATGCCTCCTATGTTCATGGCCTATCCATACAGGGAACCGGTAACAATCAGGTGCGTAACAACTATGTCTACAACCTCGCCTTGGCGACCACCAACACCACCAACGTCCTGGCAGGTATATACACAGGGTCAGGTAATAACTCGCTAAACAACAATGTAATTGTAGTTGGAGGCAACGTGCCTGCAGGGTTGTATTTCATCAACGGGATCCGATCGGAAGGATCGGCCACTGACGCCGTTTACCACAACACTGTTTTGCTGAGGGGTAGTATTACAGGCAACACCTCCACCTTTACCAGTGCTTATTTGAAGGTTGGCTCAGCCAC
>DOBD01000255.1 GCA_003506275.1 Bacteroidales bacterium
CGGCTATTACATGTTGGAAGCATTGGCACTGGCCGGTCAACACCAGCAGGCGCTGGATATCATCCGGCAATTCTGGGGCGGCATGATTGACCTGGGTGCCACCACATTCTGGGAAGACTTCAACCTGGAATGGGTGAAGGGAGCCGCACGTTTGGATGAACTCACCCCTGCCGGAAAAAAAGATATCCACGGGGATTTCGGTGCTTATTGCTACCCCGGTTTCAGACACAGTCTGTGTCATGGCTGGTCTTCGGGTCCGGCGGCCTGGCTGATTGACCATGTGTTGGGCATACGGATTATTGAACCTGGAGCCACAAAGGTGCTCATTGATCCTCATCTAGGCGATCTTGAATGGGCTGAAGGTAGTTACCCGACACCCAAGGGTGTGATACACGTCAGGCACGAGAAACAAACGAACGGATCTGTCAAAACGAGCGTCAAAGCCCCTGAAGGAGTGTCGTACACCGTAAAAGAATTATGATCGAGGCAAGGTAACGTAAAACGTACTTCCCATACCTTTTGTTGATTCTACCCGGATTCTGCCACCCTGTTTTTCCACAAACTCCTTGCAGATCATTAGTCCAAGCCCTGTTCCTTCTTCATTGTTGGTGCCTCTGGTGGATTGTTGCTCGGACATTTTCCACAAGTTGGCGATCGCTTCTGCAGACATGCCTACTCCCTTGTCGGCCACACCAACAGTCAGCGAGGAATCGTCAGGCCCTGGTTCAATGAAAACGGAGACCGTACTCTCTGGCCATGAAAATTTGATGGCGTTGCTCAACAGGTTGCGGAAAACAGTCTTGGTCATGGCCTCATCAACATACGCTTCATATACGTTTAGCGCATTAACTTCCAGCCTGATACGCTTTGAAGCCGCCGTTTCAGCCAAGGCGTCGACCACCTCCCGGCACAACTGATCCAGTTTTAATTTGATCGGTTGAAACGGCATCCTGCCTATTTGTGACCTGGACCATAACAGTAAATCCTCCAGTAAGCGGTAGGTTTTCACAGCAGTCCCGTTAATCAGTTCAATATAGGTGTGCATTTCCTCCCTGGTGTACTGTTCTCCGTTTTCCATTAAGATTTCCGTCAATCCCATCAGGGCGGCAAACGGGCTTTTCAGGTCATGGGCCATGATGGAAAGAAACTTATCCTTGGTCGCGTTGGCTTCTTTCAAATTGGCGTTGACTTGATGCAGTTGTTGGTGGGTAGCTTCCAAGGTTACCTTTTCCTTGATGAGTTGTCGCTGCAGGTTGCTGATTTCACTGTTCAGAAGGCTCATGCTCGCATTTTCCTCCATGAGTCGTCCGGCGTCAACACCGCCGACAATCAAGAGCCTGTCTTCCTGTCTGAACACCAACGCATAGAGAGAGGAAAACGATTCAATGGGATGACCAATGGTGAGATACCCCTTGAACACAGGTTGGGGAGGCAGCGACTGCATGGTCAGCAATTGTTCAAACGTCGGGTTCAAAAGGCTTTCACGGGCTGTTGCAACCAGCCATTTGTTTATGGAGGCATTGGCGCTCAACAGCGTTCCATCCGTTGAAAATTCAGCCAGGTAGAGCAACGGACTGGCATCCAGCATCAATTGCATTTCAGCTTGCCACCTGGCACAAACGGCATTAAATGGATTGGTGTGCATCGTTTCATCTAATCGGTTTTTGGTGTGCCAAAAGGGCTTCCAAGGCATATAAATCGGCAAGATACGTCACATGGGAGTAGGTAGCCAGGCGCTCATGCCCACCCATTCTAAAAGCCTGACCACCTACCAGTACAGGCAAGGTTGGAAAATTCTGACGGATAGTCTGGAGCATACGTTCCAACGTTGGCATATTGAAAGCCAGGGCAATTGACAAGGCCAACGCCTGTGGTTTGACGCTGTTCATGAAACGAATAAGGTCTTCTGTCGGTAATCCGGCTCCCAGAAAATGAGTGTTCCAACCTGCCAGTTCAAACACATCGGAAACCATCTTGATGCCCACCTGATGCCGTTCATTTTCCACACAGGCCAACACCACGGTTTGGGTTTGTTTGCGGGTGGCTGCTATGGTTGGATACAGATCGTTCATGATGGCCTGAACAATTGCTGAAGCCAGGTGCTCAGTGGCCACCCCGATACGGCCGTTTTCCCACAGCTCACCAATTTTATACAGGCTGTCCTTAAGCACCTTTTCGTAAATGTCATCCACGGCGTGACCCTCATTGCGCAGGTCTGCGACCATATTCGACGCAAAACTTCGTTCACCGGCGAGTAAGGCGTTCAAGAAGGCGGATTGTCGGTCAGTGTCTATCATCATAGGAGTGGGGGAGAATAAACATGTCTGTCTCTGAATGAACAAGTGTCGGGTCGTTTTTGTTCTAACAATAAGCAATAATTGGCTACCACCACTTAACTCTACGCCTTATGAACCGTTACTACACCCTGCTTTTTGTCTTGATGCTAAGCAGCCTGTCGTTGGTTGCTCAGACACCCGTCGCCACCACTGCCGGTTTTTACGACTTCCGGGTGCAGGATGGTCAAGGCAAGTGTCTTAGCATGGCTGATTTCAAGGGAAAGACCCTTCTTGTAGTCAATGTGGCCAGCAAATGCGGTTACACCAAGCAATACACCCCCTTGGAAGCGCTCTATAAAAAATACAAAGACCAGGGCTTCATCATTCTAGGATTTCCCTGCAACCAATTTGCAAACCAGGAACCTGGAACCAATGAAGAAATTCAGGCTTTTTGCCAACTCAATTACGGGGTAACCTTCCCCATCATGAGCAAGATTGAAGTCAATGGCGCTGGTACCCACCCCTTGTATGCCTACTTGAAGGATGCCACAGGGGGAGACCCTATCAGATGGAATTTCAATAAGTTTCTCATCGACAAGCAGGGTTCCGTCATCAAGCGTTACCAATCAGGAGACTCACTGGAGGAACTGGAAGAAGATCTCAAAGCCATCCTTTGAATTTTCACCTGTATTTGGAGCCAGGCAATGGGAAAAAAAATTACCTTTGCTTGCCTTAGACTAAATACCTGACTGATGATACATCGCCTTGCCTATACCCCTATACCTACCCTCTCGTTTCACGAAGCCCTATCCGATTGCCTTCACCACCTTGATACGATTCAGCAAGAAACACCTGTATTAGGTGTCGTTTTCTTTGTCAATGCCGACAGCCTGAACACCTTCCTCAAACAGGAGGCTTCCATCCTGAAAACAATGGCTACTGATGGACTAAACCTGCCATGCAATATACTGGCACAAGCCGGTGAATCAGCCGTTGCCATGGAAGTATGGACAGACAGCCATGCAGAAAACCTTGAGTATGTTGAGTTCGCCGATAGACACTACGCACGGTACACCTCAGGCGGAGGGAAAGCGTTGTTGGCTCTCGGTCTGCGTACCACACCGGAACTATCCTTGCAATCACAGGCAGAGGCCGTGTTTCAGCACGTAAACAACCTGTTAACACAGGAAGGATTGGGATTCNNGATTCACCGATATAGTCCGCCAATGGAATTATGTTCCAGGTATCCTGGAGATGCAATCTCACGGAAGCAAATCCCTGCAGCATTATCAGGTGTTCAACGAGGTCAGGAAAGACTGGTACAACAAACACACGTTTACCCACGGCTACCCAGCCGCCACCGGTATCGGAGTGAAAACCGGGCCCTTTTCCATTGACATCCTGGTGCAAGCGTCGCACCCTGCCTTGGATAAAAAAGGGCTCTCCAACCCCAATCAACATAACGCATATCAGTACGAACAGCATATGTTGGTGGGGGATGCCTTGTGTGGCCAGCAGAAAAACCCACCTCTTTTTGAACGGGCCAAATTNNAGGGGATGCATTGCGTGGCCAACAGAAAAACCCACCCTTATTTGAACGGGCCAAGTTACTGGCCGACCCATCGTCAACACAGGTGCTCGTTTCCGGAACAGCCGCCATCCTTGGCCAGGATACCGTGGGTGTTGGTGATGTAAGCTTGCAGACCGAGGTCTCCATCCGGAATATGTTGGCGTTGATTACTCCCGATACCACGGGCACGGCAGCCCAATTTACGTTCAATGGTCTGCGTGTCTACATCAAAAACATGACCGATAAAGACACGGTTAAATCTGTCTGCCAACGCTTCTTCCCCGACACCCCGGCTTCCTATGTCCAAGCCGATGTGTGCAGGGATAACCTGCTTATGGAAATTGAGGGGGAAGCCGCCGCTCAAACCGATGCACCATGAAACAGCCGACACCACACAAAAAACAACCTGCCACGTACAGACAGCAAGGTCATACAACCATGACTAACAAGAAGCAGCCTTCCTTCTCCTGGTTGGCCGCTGCTCAACCACCCCGTCTGTTGAACGGCCTCTGGATCCTGCTTTTTGCAGGATTTGTCCTCTGGGTCACGTTGCTGAACAACCGTTACTTACTTTGGGAACTGCATGACCAAAGCCTGTTCCTCGCCGATAAAACCTACCTGTACGAATGCCTCAACATGGTAGGCGGACTCACCATCTACGTGAGCACGTTTCTCAATCAGTATTTCCTGTATCCCACCCTGGGGGCTCTACTCTACCTGGCATGGCTGTTGGTGATTGCCCTGGTCACTGCCAAGGCCTTCAGGTTGAAGGGCTGGGCTTTCCCGCTGGCTTTTATTCCCAGCTTGTTGTTGGTGCTTTCCCTGATCCAGAACGGCTATATGATTTACCTGCTCAAGCTGGAAGGCTTCGCTTACGTAAGTATCATAGGAACGCTGGTCGCAGTGCTGGCACCCTTGTTGGCACAACGTATCCGCAACCTTGCAGGCAGCATGGTCTTTGCGTTGGCCTATCTGATGGTGGCTTATCCTCTGGCCGGGGCGTACGGATTGGTGGGCGGGCTTTTGCTGGTCATTTACTGGGTGACCGATGCTGTCGTCAATAAACGCCTTAACCGCTTGCTGCCAGCTGCTGTATCCTTGCTAAGCATTCTTGCCATACCGCAAGCTTTTTACCTGTGGGGGTACGATGCCATTATGCGCAATCATCTTTACATCAGCACCTTGCCCGATTATGTATGGAACCAGGAGGAAAAGGTGTTATGGTTGCCCTATGTACTACTGCTGGTGTTTTTCCTGACGGCCACACTGGTAGGAACGGTACACCCCTCTTTCAAGAAGGCTCCGCGATGCTGGCACCTAACTCCCTTGATACTCGTTCTGTTGTGCACGCTACTGGTTGTAAAGAAGCAATACAGGGATACCAACTTCAATACCCAGATTGCCATGATGGAGGCATCTGAAAAACAAGCATGGCATAAGGTGTTGCGCCTGTTAAAAGAATCCGACGAAGAGCCTACCCGACTTATGGTGATGCACAAGAATCTGGCCCTGATGAAACTGGGCAAACAGGGTGATACCCAGTACACCTACCCGGACGGCAACAAACCGATGAACTACCACCGTCGCCTCGTGGAGGTGCAGCTGGCTGGTCCCTTTTTCTATTTCCATTACGGAAAAAGCAATTACTGTTACAAATGGTGTATGGAAGGCATGGTAGAATATGGCATGAGCCCTTCGTACCTGAAATACTTCGTATTGAGCAGTCTGGTCAACGGTGAACCCAAACTGGCCGACAAATACAACAAGATCCTGGCTGCCTCACCCACCCACCGCAACTGGGCCAAAGCGCACCAGCCTTTGATTGACGACACGGCTTTGGTCGCCTCACATCCTTTTTTCGCCAAAATCCTTCCATTGACCCACTACGATAACTACCTCGATGGGGATTATGGCTTGTTGGAACACTACATCCGCAGGGATTTCGCCCATATGATCGGAGGTCCACCTGAAATGGTTGAACAATGCATCCTGTTCAACATGCAGTTAAAAGATATCGAACGCTTCTGGCCAGCCTTCATGTTCTGGATGCAAAAAGGGCAACCCCTGCGTACCCACATGCAGGAAGCCGCCCTCCTGTTCCATCATTTGGAGCGCAAGTTCCAACTTGACGTATCGCGCTTTGACCCCGCCGTCCTTAACCGCTTTCAGGACTTCGTAGCCATGGTCAATCAATACGCCAATTACCCCGAAAGTGCCGTCGTCGACTTGTACAAACAACGATTTGGCGATACCTATTGGTTTTATTATTTCTTCGTCAAGGATCACAGCAACCGTGATGCCAAAGGCGAACAAAAACCCTATTCTTCCTGATTATGAAGACAAGGCTATCTCTTCTGATGCTGGTGACCCTGCTCGTTGCTTTGGTGTCCTGCAACGGTTTACCTGACACGTATACGGAAACAACGGATTCATTGATGCTGGTACCCGACTACCAATCGGTGACCCTGCCCGTCAATGTGGCCCCCATGAATGTCCTGATCGACCACGAGGCAGATGACTACAGCATCCATCTGCATTCAAAAAACGGCAAATCATTGATCGTCAAAGGTAAAAAGGCCTCCTTCCCGATAAAATCATGGAAACGGCTGCTCGAGGCCAATCCAGGTGAGGACCTGCTTATGGATGTTTACATTAAGAAAGGCGGTCAATGGATACATTTTCCGACTGTCACCAACCACATCGCTCCGGAACCGGTGGATCCATTTGTAACCTATCGCTTTCTTCCACCGCTGTATACCACGTACGAAGCCATGTCCATTGATCAGCGTGATCTCACCAGCTTTGATGTAACGTCCCTGTACGACAGCCGCCTTATGTCCTCAAACACCCAATTTCAATGTGTCAATTGCCATTCTTTCCAGGACTACAACCGTACTGGCAACATGCAGTTGCATGTCAGGGGTGACAAGGGTGGCACTATCATCGTACAACACGGAAGCCATCAGAAGGTAAACCTCAAGGCTGAAGGACTGATCGGTGGCGCTGTGTACCCCAGTTGGCACCCTACTTCAAACTTGATTGCCTATTCCATCAACACAATCGGGCAAAACTTCTACACCAAAAAACAAGATAAGGTAGAGGTTATGGATGATAAGTCCGACCTCATTTTGTACGATATAGATGCGAACAAGATCATACCGGTATCCATGTCTCCCGACTGGTTGGAAACCTTTCCCTATTGGAGTCCCGACGGCCGTTACCTCTATTTCGCAGCTGCCTCTTTCAAACCAGCCATGATGAATACTCAGGCTGAAATCATCATCAAACACAACACCATCCGTTACAACCTGGTCAGAATGCCTTTTGATCCGGACACCAAAACGTTTGGTCCTGCCGACACCTTGATCAGCGCCAGGGAAACGGGGAAAAGCAGTACCTTCCCCCGCGTATCTCCTGATGGTCGCTACCTGCTGTTTACCATGGGGGATTATGGCAACTTCCACATTTGGCATAAGAGCAGTGACCTTTACCTGATGAATCTCGCCACCGGAGTTGTCGAACCTGCCAACGCCATCAACAGCCCTGACGTGGAAAGTTACCACTCCTGGTCATCGAACGGGCGCTGGGTGGTCTTCAGTTCGCGCCGCCAGGATGGTGGTTACACCAGACTCTTTCTGGCCTATTTTGATAACAAGGGTCGTTTCCACAAACCATTTGTCATACCTCAGAAAGACCCGGCTTACTACCAACGCTCCCTCAAATCGTTCAACATCCCCGAATTTACCGTCCAACCGGCACCCACTGACAGGCATCATTTGGTCAAGGCCATTAGTGAGGAGGCTAGTAAAGCCGAGTTGGCTCACTGAATCAAGTATTGCCCCCACGTGGGATGGCACCCTCAAATCACCACGTGTCTCAATGGCACTAGGTACAAAGCAAGCACCAGACCAGCAGGAAACTGGCTTTGCACGCT
>DOBD01000092.1:0-7200 GCA_003506275.1 Bacteroidales bacterium
TTCCGAGGACCTGAACGAATGGCGGGAACTCAACCTTCGTTGGCACCAGTTTGGTGCGTTCGTTCCGTTGTTCAGATCGCATGGCCAATACCCCTACCGCGAGCCCTGGCACATAGCTCCCAAAGGCCATCCGGTTTACGAAGCCATGCTGTATTACAATCGCCTTCGTTATCGCCTGATGCCCTACATCTATACATTAGCCGGTCACTGTTATTTGAACGATTACACCATCATGCGTCCTTTAATGATGGATTTCGGAGACGATACCCAGGTTTTGAATTGTAACGATCAATATGCCTTCGGTCCCTCCCTGATGGTCTGCCCCGTTTATACCTATAAAGCCCGTCAACGACGCGTCTATTTCCCAGAAGGGAGTGATTGGTATGATTTTTACACGGGTGCTTACATCCAGGGGGGGCAGACCTTGACGGTGGATGCTCCTGTCGACCGTATACCTGTTTATGTCAAGGCTGGGAGCATCCTGCCCGTCGGAGCCGTCATCGAACATACTCAACAGCCACAGCATAATCTGACGCTTTACGTCTATGCTGGTCGAGATGGGCACTTCAGTCTGTACGAAGACGACGGCACCACCTACGGTTATGAGAAGGGGGCCTACACCCTGCTTCCCATTTCCTGGAACGAAGCAACTGCGACGCTCAGTCTAGGCAAACTCATGGGATCCTATCCCGGTGCTCCTGCTGAACGAGACCTCACCATTGTATTGGTGAATTCCCTGAATGGCTTGGGACTTGATGAGATCCCGGAAAGATCCGTTTCCGTCCGTTATCGAGGGGAGGCGATGACAATTCCACTGCGCTAATGACTATCTTTGTACCATCGTCATAGAACTACTTGCCATGGTTACCCTTTCAGCAGTATTCCGAAACAGTGTTATCTCGCTTCTGTTGTTTTTCGTTGCCTTCGTCACGTTTGCCAACGATACGACCCGATATTCCAGTGTTTTCACCCGACAGATGGAGCGACTCGACCGCGGGTTAGTGGCCGTGAAGACCGGTACTGGTGTCTTTCTTTCCTGGAGGCTGCTGGGTGACGATGACAGGAATGTTAGCTTCAACGTCTATCGCAACAACGTACAACTGAATGCAACCCCGCTATCGGGAGCGACCAACTATATTGACTCGTCCGGACTGGAAACCCACACCTATCAGATTGGGGTAGTAGACGGTCATACACTGGAAGAAATTCAACGGACAGAAGCGGTCACCCCATGGGCCACTATCTACATGACCCTGCCCCTGGATCGTCCTGAAGCCACAACAACGGCCACGTACAGCCCCGGCGATTGCAGCGTGGGCGACCTGGACGGGGACGGCACGTACGAAATCGTGGTCAAGTGGGACCCCTCGAACGCCAAAGACAATGCCAGCAGTGGCATTACGGATAAAGTCTACCTGGATGCGTATACACTGGACGGTACCAGACTCTGGCGCATCGATCTGGGTATCAACATCCGTGCCGGTGCGCATTATACGCAGTTCATGGTGTACGACCTGGACGGGGATGGCCGGGCCGAAGTGGCCTGTAAAACAGCCCCTGGCACGGTGGATGGACAAGGGAAGTACGTACTCATGGGATCGGACAAACCAACAGCCAACTACCGCAACAGCAGTGGCTACATCCTTTCCGGACCCGAATACCTCACCGTGTTTGATGGTTTGACGGGTGCTAACCTGAGTACCGTCGCTTACAACCCGCCACGTGGCACCGTGTCTGCCTGGGGGGATGATTATGGAAACCGGGTGGATCGCTTTCTAGCTTGCATCGCTTACCTCGATGGCGTTCGTCCCAGCCTGGTCATGTGCCGTGGCTATTACACACGTAGCACCTTAGCCGCCTGGGATTACAGAAACGGCAAACTCACACAGCGTTGGTTCCACAATTCTGCCACCCCGGGCGTTGGCGCTTATGGCGAAGGCAAGCACAATCTCTCCGTGGCCGATGTGGATGGAGACGGCTTTGACGAAATCATCTACGGCTCAGCCTGCATCGATCACGATGGCAAGACCAAATACCGCACCGGCCTTGGTCATGGTGACGCCATGCACGTGAGCGACCTCGATCCAGACCGACCTGGTTTGGAGGTTTTTCAGGTGCACGAATCAAAAAGCACAGGGAAATGGAACCATGAGATGCATGATGCCAACACAGGGGCTATCCTTTTTCACAGTACCAATTACGCCTCTGACAATGGTCGGGGCATTGCTGCCGACATTGACCCCCGCTTTCGTGGTTTCGAAATGTGGTCGGTGGCTGAAGCAGGCATGTACGACACCAAAGGGGTTCAGTTTGCAACCAACAAACCGACCACGGCAGGTGGCGGTGATACCTACAACCAACGTATCTATTGGGACGGAGACTTGCAGGACGAACTGCTCGATCGCTCAGTCATCACAAAGTGGAACACCGATGGTGGCACCGGCCGTTTGATTACCTTGTATAATTATGGTGCCGGTTTCATCAATGGTACCAAGGAAAATCCCAACTTGAGCGCTGATATTTTTGGTGACTGGCGTGAGGAAGTTATCTGCAACGGAGGGAACACCTCGTTGGTTATTTTCACCACAACCGCTCCCACTACCCACCGCCTGTATACGTTGATGCACGATCCGGTTTACCGGCTTGGGGTAGCCTGGCAAAATGTGGCCTACAACCAGCCGCCCCATTTGGGCTTCTACATCGGCGACGGGGTAGACAGCATCCCTTATCCCAATATGACCACACAACCGTTGAGCCCATCCAGCAGCGGGTTGAANNAGCGCTATACCAGGCATGGACATGTTGCAATACCCGCCGATAGCCTACGACGCTTATTCGGCCATCATTGATACAGCTCAGGCCTTTTTCAATACGCTGTCATCACAAACCACCCAGGCTGAAATTGACTCCCTCCTCTCCCTGTTGACCTCATCCATGGGTACCTTCATTGCGGCTCAAAATCGCGTCTTAAGCCGACCAGACTCCTCCGTGTATTACGCCATCTACAGCTACGGTGTATCCGGAGGCAGTCAAACAGTAGCCACACCCGATATGACCAAGAAATACATCACAGCAACCCCGGGTGGCAAACTGACTTACCTGACCGGAAGTACCGAGGCCAACGACTCTTACAATGACACCATCCGCACCAACCCGGCCGCGCAATGGATTGTCCTTCCATCGGCCAACCAGGAGGGCTACGTCACCATCCGTAACAGAGCAAACAACAAGTACCTGCAAATTTTGTCGTCTATGGTAGAAACACCGAAAGATGTCCATGTGCTGTATCGAAAAACAGAAAACGGTTCCTTTGGTTGTAGCATTCAAGAATCGGACTCAACGCTGAAATGCCTGCAACTGTTTGGCACAGCTGTCAGTTCAACCCGTTACATTGACCGTGTCCAGATGCGTTGGATTTTCGAACGGACCGCACCCATCACGGCGCTTGTACACCCGACAATCGATGCCAACGATCCCGTTGTTTCCGTGCGATATTATACCCTGCAAGGTATTCTACAAGTATCCCCGGAAAAACCAGGGCTGTACATTCAAGTTACAACCCATCAATCGGGAGCCATCCATTCTAAAAAATTCATCTTAAACGCTCATTAAAGCACTTCAATCTAGTTTCAGAATAAAACCGTATATTGNNCACTGCGATGAAAACAGATTTCACGTTCGTCGATCCGGTTTATGACAGCATTTTTGCCGAAGCACAACAAAAAGGCCAGGCCAGAGCCATCTATTTTGGCAAGGGCGTGGATTTGGAGGAGGCCAATGGTAAGATTACCGGCGTCGAAACCAACGCCTTACGAGAGCAGCACCTGTGTTTTGAGGACGGTACAGCCGTACGCGTTGACCGCATTATTTCCATCAATGGCATCCCTGGACCAGCTTTTGAAGAATACGACCGGCATGCCTCTGCTTGCATGCAATGCAACTTCGATACACCGGAATCGGATTGATGTTCAATAACTCAAAAATATTTTTACCAATACTTAACTTGTTTTATTGATTATCCCAGTTTTTTTCGTAGTTTTGTAAATAATACACACGTAAAAACGACTAATTGAAAGCAAGTAATGGCGTTGGATGAACAATTGACTAATTCCTTTTATAAGAATCTACCCGAAAAGGCCACCAAAGCAAAGGCCTTTTTGAAGCGTCCGCTCACCCTGACGGAGAAAATTCTGTATACCCATCTTTCACCCGAGGAAACCATGAAGGACTTCAAACGGGGACAGGATTACGTGGCTTTCGCTCCCGACAGGGTGGCCATGCAGGATGCTACAGCCCAGATGGCTTTGTTACAACTCATGAACGCAGGTCGGCGTGAGGTGGCCGTACCCTCCACCGTGCATTGCGACCACTTGATCCAGGCCTACCATTCGGCCGATACTGATTTATCGGAAGCGCTGATCACCAACCGGGAAGTCTATGATTTCCTGCGTACCGTATCCAAAAAGTACGGCATCGGTTTTTGGGAACCAGGTGCCGGCATCATACACCAGGTGGTACTCGAAAACTACGCCTTTCCTGGCGGTTTAATGATAGGCACGGATTCGCACACGCCTAATGCTGGCGGCCTTTCCATGGCGGCCATCGGTGTCGGTGGCGCCGATGCGGTCGATGTGATGGCTGGCATGCCCTGGGAATTGAAAATGCCCACATTGATTGGCGTGCGTCTGACTGGCAGCCTCAACGGCTGGTCTTCACCCAAGGATGTCATCCTCAAATTGGCTGGCATCCTAACTGTCAAAGGTGGCACTAACGCCGTCATCGAATACTTTGGTCCGGGTGTAGCCAGTCTCTCTGCTACTGGCAGGGCTACCATCTGCAACATGGGGGCTGAAGTGGGTGCCACAACATCCGTCTTTCCCTTCGACCAGCGGGCTGCGGCTTACCTCAACGCCACGGGTCGAAAAGAACTGGCCGACCAGGCTATGGCGCAACTCGTTCACTTAACGGCCGATCCCGAGGTCCTGGCCAACCCTGCACTCTACTATGACAGGCTCATTGACATCGACCTGAGTCAGCTGGAGCCCCATGTCAACGGGCCTTACACGCCTGATGCTGCCACTCCACTCACGGAACTGGCCGCCTACATCAGCCAACACAACTATCCGTCCGTACTGGAAGCCGGCTTGATCGGTTCCTGTACCAATTCCTCCTACGAGGACCTATCCAGAGCAGCCTCGGTGCTCAAACAGGCCATTGACCAGGGACTACCTGTCAAGACGCCCCTGATCATCAACCCGGGCTCCGAACAAATTCGTCTCACGGCCGAACGCGATGGATTGCTGTCGGTATTCGAACAAGCCGGTGCCACCTTGATTGCGAATGCCTGTGGCCCTTGTATCGGTCAATGGAAGCGGGTCACGGAGAATCCCGACAAACCCAACGCCATCCTGACCTCCTTCAACCGGAATTTTGCCAAGCGGAATGACGGCAATCCCCACACACATGCGTTTGTCAGCTCACCCGATGTAGTGGCTGCCTTAAGCATAGCCGGCCATCTGTGTTTCAACCCCTTAACGGATACATTGATCAATAAGGACGGAGTTGCTGTCACATTGGAACCGCCCATGGGCCAGGAATTTCCACCTCACGGCTACCAAACACCCGAACAAGGTTTTCTTCCGCCAGACCCTCAGCCCGATCTGACCGTATCCATAGCACCCGATTCTCAGCGCCTCCAGACACTGGCCGCTTTTAGCCCTTGGGAAAGCGAAGACCTGACCAACCTGGCACTCTTAATCAAAGCCAACGGCAAATGCACCACCGACCACATTTCCATGGCCGGTCCCTGGTTGCGTTTCAGGGGACACTTGGACAACATCTCCGACAATCTGCTCATGGGGGCCGTCAACGCGTTCAACGGCCGCACCAATGCTCTACTTAACCCCGTTTCCGGAGAGTACTCGGCTGTTTCAGCCTATGCAAGAACCCTTAAGGCAGCAGGCATCGGCTCCATTGTCGTGGCAGAAGAAAACTACGGCGAAGGCTCTTCGAGGGAACATGCGGCCATGGAACCCAGGCACCTGAACGTGAGAGCCATCATTGTCAAATCGTTCGCCCGTATCCACGAGACCAACCTTAAGAAACAANNAACCTCAAGAAACAAGGCATGCTGGCGTTGACCTTTGCCAATAAGGCTGATTACGACGCCATCCGTGAAGACGACCGCTTCAGTATACTGGGACTGACCACCTTCAGTCCTGGCCAACCCTTGACGTTGGTTATCCATCACTCCGATGGCAGTGAACAGCGATGCCACCTCAACCACACCTATAACCAGGCTCAGATAGATTGGTTCAAGGCCGGCAGTGCCTTGAACGCCATGAAGCCTGTATAAGAACCCGTTTGTCCCACCCCTTAATAGACACATCCTCATGCAAGACGAATACATGATCTACAAACTCTCCGAGACCATAAAAACCACCAGTCGCATCGACAAGAATCTGTTCACCAAGTTCAATGTCAAGCGTGGATTGCGCAACGAAGACAATACCGGCGTATTGGTCGGCCTAAGTAAAATTGGCGACGTCGTGGGGTATGAAAAAGACGAGGAAGGCAAGGTAAAAGCCATCCCTGGCAAATTAATCTACCGCGGCATTGACGTGGAAGACCTGGTGCACGGCATCCAAAAAGAAAACCGCCTCGGTTTTGAAGAAACGGCCTTCCTGCTCTTATCCGGTTATTTACCGGACGAAGAGGAGCTGAAGGTGTTCTGCAGCGTACTCAACAACGCCATGCCCCTGGAACAAACGGAGAAAATGAACATCCTCTACCTGGAGGGCAACAACATCATGAACATCCTGGCCAGAAGCGTGCTGGTGATGTACACCTTCGATAATGATCCGGACACCATCACCAGGGATAACCTGATGCGTCAGTCCATCAACCTGATTGCCAAGTTCCCGACGGTCATTGCCTATGCATTCAACATCCTTCGTCACAGTCAACAAGGTCGGTCGCTGCACATCCGACATCCGAACGAAAACCTGTCCATTGCGGAAAACTTCCTGTATATGATGAAGGGGCCCAGGCAGTACACCGAACTCGATGTGAAAACCCTCGATCTCATGCTCATTCTGCACGCCGAACACGGCGGTGGTAACAACTCAACATTCACTGTCAGAGTGACCAGTTCAACGGAAACAGACACCTATTCGGCCATTGCCGCCGGGATCGGCTCGC
>DOBD01000092.1:7229-9174 GCA_003506275.1 Bacteroidales bacterium
GACGAATGTGGATGAAATCGACCACTACCTAAAACGCATGCTCAACAAGGAAGTATACAACAAAACAGGACTCATCTATGGCATAGGTCATGCCGTCTATACCATATCCGACCCTAGAGCCATACTGCTCAAGGAGTTGGCACGTGACCTGGCCAAAGAAAAGGGCAAAGAAAAACTGTTCAACTTCATGGAACTGGTCGAAGAACGTGCCATCAAGGCTTTCATGTCGCACAAAGGATCTTCCATCAACAAACAGGTCTGCGCCAACGTGGATTTCTACTCCGGTTTCGTCTACGAGGCCATTGGCTTGCCGGAAGAAGTGTACACCCCCTTGTTCGCCATGTCACGCATCGTGGGTTGGACAGCCCACCGTATTGAAGAGCTCAACTTCACCGGCAAACGCATCATCCGTCCTGCTTACAAGAATGTGGGCGAACACCAGCCTTTCACACCACTCAACGAACGTTAACCGCCTAGCCAAGTCTGCAACATATGACCAAAATTAAAGTAACCAACCCTATCGTCGAACTGGACGGTGATGAAATGACCCGCGTCATCTGGCAATTTATCCGGGAACAGCTCATCCTGCCCTACCTGGATCTGGACATCAAGTACTACGATTTAAGCATCCAACACAGGGATCTCACGGATGACAGGGTTACTGTTGAGGCAGCCAACGCCATCAAGGAATACCACGTGGGCATCAAATGCGCCACCATCACCCCCAACNNCAATGGCACCCTGCGCAACATCATTGGCGGCACCGTGTTCAGGGAACCCATCGTGATGCGCAATATCCCTCGCTACGTCCAAGGGTGGACCAAACCCATCATCATCGGGCGTCACGCTTTCGGCGACCAGTACAAGGCCACCGACACCGTCATCAAGGGCAAGGGCAAACTGCGCATGAGTTTCACCAACGAACGGGGGGAAACCACCAGCTGGGATGTTTACGACTTCAAGGGCGACGGGGTCGCCATGTGTATGTACAACACCGACGAATCCATCTACGGCTTTGCCCACAGCTGTTTCCAGGTGGCACTCGATAAAGGGTGGCCCCTTTACTTATCGACCAAGAACACCATCCTCAAAGCCTACGACGGGCGCTTCAAGGATATCTTCCAGGAAGTCTACGAAAGCAACTACCAGGAAGCCTTTACCAAGGCTGGTATCACCTACGAACACCGCCTCATCGACGACATGGTGGCCTCTGCCCTCAAATGGGAAGGGGGCTTTGTTTGGGCTTGCAAGAACTACGACGGTGATGTCCAATCGGACACCGTGGCCCAGGGTTTCGGTTCGCTGGGCTTGATGTCTTCTGTCCTGGTAACACCCGACGGCAAAACGATGGAAGCCGAAGCCGCCCATGGCACGGTAACCCGGCACTTCCGTNNCATCGCCTCCATCTTTGCCTGGACCAGGGGCCTGGCCCACAGGGGCAAATTGGACGGTAACCAGGCACTGATTGACTTCTGTCACACCTTGGAACAGGTCTGCATCGACACAGTGGAAGCCGGTCTTATGACCAAAGACCTGGCTATACTCATCCATGGGGACACGTTGAACGAAACGCACTACCTGACCACGGAAGCGTTCCTGGACAGCCTTCGCAACGAACTCGATCGTCGCCTCTCTTTGAAAACAGGGGCATGAAGCATGCATTCTTGTTGGTGATGTTGGGGCTGCTGCTCTTGCTGGCAGGATACGTATACCTCAGAACCTGGCAGTTATTACCGGCAAAAACCTGGTATCGCCCATCGTTCACCGTACTGTACAGCCTACTATGGGTGTCGTTGTTTGCTGGCTTGCTGGCTGAAAACTGGTTACCACCTACCCTGGGTCAAGTGCTGGCCTTTGTGGGATACACCTTCCTCCTGGTTCTCATTTACCTGCTCATTACGTACCTCTTAACCGACTTGCTGCGGTTGGTGTTGGCTATTTGGCC
>DOBD01000048.1 GCA_003506275.1 Bacteroidales bacterium
CGGGACTCGAACCCGCGACCCTCAGCTTGGGAAGCTAATGCTCTACCAACTGAGCTATTTCCGCGTGTTGTTGGCGGGACAAAGGTAAAAAAAGGCCATCAAAAAAATAGCTTCGGGGTGAAAAAAGTGTATTTTTGGGAAACAATGACCGATGATGCATGCTCCCTTCATAACGGTCAACACGGGCTTTTCATTGAGTTGTAACACCATTGTAACAGTCTTTTCCGACCTTCGTCCCAGTAAAACCCCCACACGCCAAATCATATCACCCATGGTACCAAAAGTTGAAGTCGAACTGGACAAGTTAAAAAAAGAAACCCTGGAAATGTGGACGCTGGTTTACAACCAACTCCAGAGAGCCGGAGAGGCAGTACTCACCCTCGACAAAGACCTGGCCAGACAAGTCATCCTCAGGGAACGTAGGGTGAACGCCTTTGAGTTGAAAATCGACAGCGATGTGGAAGACATCATCGCCTTGTACAACCCGGTGGCGGTTCAACTCCGCTTTGTTCTCGCCGTACTCAAGACCAACACCAACCTGGAACGCATCGGTGATTTTGCCGAAGGTATCGCCCGGTTTGTGCTTGATTTCAAGGAACCATCCGTTGATCCGGAACTGATGAAGCGGCTGCACCTGGCTGAAATGATTGACAACGTTCTGGCCATGCTGCAAACCTTGCACGAAGCCCTTCAAAAGGAAAGTTCAGTCCTGGCATCCCGCCTGTTTGAGATGGACAGTTCAGTAGACGAGATCAACCGTGCCGCCCCTGACATACTGGTGGACTATATCCTTGAAAACCCAACGATCAATGCCAAGGATGCCCTGCGTCTGTCGGGCATCTTCCGTAAGTTGGAGCGTGTGGGCGACCATTGCACCAATATTGCCGAAGAAATAATCTTTTACCTGGATGCCAAGGTGCTCAAGCACCAAGGCAAAATCAATCCTGAATAACCATGAATCCCTTACGCATACTGGTCGTCGACGACGAGGAAGATTTGTGCGAAATTCTTCAATTCAACCTGGAAGGAGAGGGTTATCATGTAGATACGGCCCATTCAGCCGAAGAAGCCCTGGAAAAAGACCTGAGCAACTACCACTTATTCTTGTTGGATGTGATGATGGGCGGACTGTCCGGCTTTAAACTGGCAGACAAACTACGCAAAGACCAACAAACCGCCCACATACCCCTGATCTTCATTACCGCCAAAGACACGGAAAACGATTTGTTGACAGGTTTCAACATCGGGGCCGACGATTACATCTCCAAACCTTTCTCCATTCGTGAGGTAACCGTCAGGGTCAAAGCCGTGCTGCGCAGAACCCAGGGCAAGGAAGTGGAAAACAGCGACATACTCACGTATGAAAACCTGACCATGGATTTGGCAAAGAAAACCGTTTACCTGGACAATCAATCCATCGCCCTGACGAAAAAGGAATTTGAGATGCTACACTTGCTGGTATCCCACCCCGGACGCGTATTTTCCAGAGAAGACATCCTAAAACGTGTCTGGACGGACGACGTCTATGTGCTCGACAGAACCATCGATGTAAACATTACCCGCCTACGAAAAAAGCTTAACGGTTTTGGACAATACATTGTTACCCGACTTGGCTACGGCTACTGCTTCGACACCCATTAATGGCATCCCCATGAGCGAATTGTTCAAAAAAACCCGCCTTTCGTTCCATCGTCAACTGATGGTCAGCATCATGACCACCTTCATTGTCTTTGGTGTGCTCATCACAGTATTCCAACACCAACGGGAAAAAGCCTTCCGTGTCCAGTTGCTCACCGACCAACTGTTGAGTTATAACAACCTTGTCTACGAAGAGATTAAGTTGCACGGCTTATCAGACAGCATCATGCTGGGATTGATGGGCTACCTTGACGTTGAAGATCTGCGGATTACCGTCATTGACTTTTCGGGTACAGTTTTATTGGACAGCGAGGCCGATCAGTTGAGCAACCACGCCGATAGGCCGGAAATCAAGGAGGCCCTGGCGTCAGGCAAAGGCAGTTCGGTCCGTCGCAAGTCTGAAACCATCGGCAAGCCTTATTTTTACGCAGCCAGTCGGTATGAAACGTTTATTGTCCGCTGTTCACGACCATACGACAGCCAGTTGAACCAGCAACTTCAAGCCGACAACAGTTTTCTGTTTTTCACGAGTCTGCTCTTGCTCATCATGCTCTTTTTCATCTTCAGGACAACAGGACGCATGGGAAAGACCATCAGTCAGCTCAGGGATTTTGCCCAAACAGCCGAAAAAGGCGAACCACTTGATACCGCCCAATCCTTTCCGCACAATGAATTAGGCGATATCTCCCGACACATCGTCGGACTGTTCCAACGCCTGCACGCAGCAAAGAACGACCTGATCAGGGAACGAGAGAAACTCCACACCCACCTGCAGACAGCCAGAGAAGGTCTGGCCGTATTCGGCCCTGACAAAAAGGAAATCGTAGCCAACAACCTGTTCATCCAATACCTCAACACCCTATCGAACGAACCTGTTCAATCATCCCTTGCCATCTTTGACTTACCTGAACTGGCCGACATCAATCAATTCATAGACAGAAGCCTCAATATCAAGCAACTAATACACCACCTGCAACGTCACGAAATACAGGTTGAAAAAAATGGAAAGAACTTTCTGGTGCAGTGCGTCATCTTCCTGGATAGCAGTTTTGAAATCAGTCTTATCGACAACTCTCAAGCCGAAGAAGAATCCAGGCTCAAGCGTCAATTGACACAAAACATTGCCCACGAACTGAAGACTCCCATCAGTAGCATACAAGGGTACTTGGAAACCATGCTGGAAAACCCTGACCTCCCCGCAGACAAACGCACCAAGTTTATCGAACGCTCCTTCCTGCAAAGCAAGCGACTCAGCGATCTTCTCAGAGACATCTCCACCCTCACTCGCATGGACGAAGCGCCCCGCCTGATTGAGAAAGAACCGGTAAACATCGCCAACCTGCTCAAACAAATGGCCGGAGACGTGGAAGCCGAGCTGAAAAGCAAACAAATAAACTTTGTTTTGGACGTACCGGACAACATGGATGTCAACGGAAATCCTTCGCTGCTTTATTCCGTTTTCCGTAACCTGATGGACAACGCCCTGGCTTACGGTGGAGAGGGTATTGAAGTGGGTGTACGATGCTTCAGACAAGATTCCGATCGATACTATTTTCTCTTTTACGATACCGGAGAAGGTATCCCTGAAGAACACCTGAACCGTATTTTTGAACGGTTTTACCGCGTGGACAAAGGCCGCACCCGTAAACTGGGCGGGACCGGTCTGGGACTGGCCATCGTTAAAAATGCCGTTCAACTACACGGGGGCACCATTGCCGCAAAAAACCGGCACGGAGGTGGCCTGGATATCGTGTTTTCATTATCAAACTAAATGATTACTTTTGGAGCGCGTTTGTTACGCCTTCATGAACCCAACCGTTGTCATCATCCTTTCTGTCACTGCCGTTATCAACCTTACGGCTTTGACGCTTTTTTGCTGGTTTAAAATCCGCACACATACCGCCTATTTTTGGCTGGGAGCGTTACTGGGTGCATCGACGTTGGCTATCATAAGCAACCTCCTCATTTACCTGGGTCGAGAATCAACCTGGCTTTATCAGCTTTCCATGATAGTCAATCTTTCCTGGGGAGCCTTCCTCATTGGTTTCTTCAGGCACCTGACTGCCCCCAAACCTGTAAAGAAAACCCTTAAAATAGGGCACTTCACACCAAGTCTGGTCTATGTGATCTTTCTGTTGGCCAGCCTGTATCATTCTTTCAGGCATCAACACACGTTGACCTTGGCAAGCACAGGATATATGACAACAGCGGCCACCCTGTTCAATTACAGCATTTGCCTTTATGCCATTGGCGCTAATAGCGTATTGCTCGTCAAAACATATCGGAATTCCTGGACAAAAGGAGTTGAACCATACTGCTGCCTGGAAGCCAGGCTAGTACTGTGGCCCATGTTAATCCTGCAATTGGGGGCCTTTGTCCCATACATGGCCAAGATGGACATCTCCTACATTATTACGTACATGCCTGTGTTCGGTCAACTTTATTTTCTATCCCTGTTTTTCAAGTTGTCCAATCCACAGCTGGGGCTACTGCGTACAGCGCACGACCAACCGGAAGAGGCGGTATCTCCGAGCAAGACTTCAGACCGGAAGCAGCCCAAGTACGCCAATCTCCACCTTGCAGAGGGACGGATAGTCGAGATTGCCGAGACAATCGAAACATTCATGAAAACGGACAAGCCCTACCTTCACCTAAATTTTACCTTGCACGACCTCTCCGAGCAATTACACATTTCCACCAATGTATTATCCATGGTCATCAACACCAGTTGGAATCTGCGATTTACTGATTATGTCAATAAATACCGTGTGGCTCACGCCAAAGAAGCGCTCTGCAGCCAGGTTAAGCAACGAAAAACCATAGAGGCCATCGCCCTGGACAGCGGTTTCAGTAACCGTACCAGTTTTTACCAGGCCTTTAAAAAAGAGACCGGTTTATTACCCAACGAGTTCGCGAAAAAAACGGCCCCCTGTGTACAGGAGGCCGGCTTAGGCAATCACACGCCTGTTTAAGGCACCAGCACCTTGATGCGTTCAGGCCCAAGAATGACCAAATACATACCTTGAGGCAGTTCAAAGGAAGCATCTTGCTGGTTCAATCGCCTATTGACCACCAGACGGCCGTCCAGGGCATAAATGCTAACGAACTCAGCACCTCGCGTATTAACCAGGTGCAAGCGGCCTTTCTCAGTCCAACACCTCATCAAGGACTCGTTAGTAGCCTCCTTTATGTTTTCCAAACCAGTGTTCAGCCGTGAGTAATAATAGTAATGGAAGTTCTTTCTTTCCAATTTATATTTATTATTCACCTCATAGTTTACCTCATACACCAGGTTGTTGTACTCATCATACCGAGCCGAATCCCTCTCCATTTCAATCCATTTTCCCGATGATGTGTTCCATGTCTTCATGTAACTTGTCACACGGTTAAACGACTCATCATACACCGAACCCTTTAGATTTGCAGGTATCCATTTCTCGTTCGACGAATCAAGGATTTCACTCTTGATCAAGGTATCCAACTTCGCACTGTTGTAAAAATGTGTTTCTCTCGACCGAATCGTCCACTCGTAGGGTTCATAATACGGCCAGGAATAGTAGGTCACGGTGTCCGTCAATCCATCACTGTTATACGTCTGATCGTACTTAGTGCTACCTGACCAGGTGGATTGNNGGATTGAAGATCATCCCATGTATATTCCTCGTAACTGGTGACTTTGTTGTTATCATCAAAGGTCGTGAACTTTTTTTCTAATCCTTTCCAAGCCCCACCTTGGTACAAATACCGCTCATTTTGAATCACATTACCATTGGCATCATAGGCCATTATTTTTTTGGAATATGCATCAAGTACACCTGTCATATAAGTTGTTGAATCTAGTTGAAGCGTCGGCCTATTGGGTCCGTCATAGGTTGCCACCTGACTGGAAGTCACCACCCATCCTAAAGAACTATCGTAGGTTGTTTTAATGGTGCGTGTGGCATTGTTGTCCACATCGTACTGATAATAATACCTATACATGGGTGTCCACACAGGATTTTCAGTTGTCCATTGTTCGCCTTGCTCTGTGACAAAGCCTTCAGGCATATTTTGCGTGGTAGTCCAGCGGAATTTCCCATACACTTCCCATGATTGAGTTGTTTGGTTCCAACTACTACTCACCGTTTCACCTTGAGCAGTTTCAGATTTTACACTAGGCACCCAACCATTTTCTGTCCACGTATAGCTAGTGTAAAGCGTTTGATCGCCGCTATTATCATATTCCGTTTCATTCTTTTGCATGCCAACCCAACCTGTTCCATTCCAGGAATAATACGCTTGACCTGTCGGAAAATTCGGATTAATCGGGTGATGATATGAATCGACTATCTTACTGTTTGGTATCCATGCGCTTGTTCCTGCATCCCAATTATACGTTATAGAGGTTTCATTGCCCTTATCATCGAATTCAAATTGATTGAATACTAGTCCCGTAACCCCCAGATAAGGCGTGTACATCTGTTCTTCGATTAGACGACCTGCCGCGTCGTGTTTGTAATAAGCCCGGTTACCAGTGCCACCTGCTCCGGTAAAGCCGATGATACTATCCAGTGCCCAGCCATTCTTTACAGGAACATAACGAGGATTGTATGCATAGTAATTATAGTCTCTTTGGGCAGCCAACGGTGATGCGGCAAAGCATACTAAAAGGNNGATACCATACAAAAGGGGGTAGGTTTTTGTTCTCATGATACAACGACAGTGTTTACGTTTATTACATACAAAAAAACAACCAAATGTATGGTTGTTCGGGAATCTGACTGTCAAGAATTATAAACCTTGACAACATTTCGTATGAATTGCGTGCTTGTATCTTTTGCGCACCTAACCCTCAACCCATCATTAACCAAACCGCCCCGTAATGTAGTTTTGGGTTTGTAGACTCTTGGGATTAGTGAAGATAGCCTTGGTCTCACCGTGTTCGATGAGTTCACCCAGGTAAAAGAAGGCCGTGTAATCGCTCACCCTGGCAGCCTGTTGCATATTGTGGGTCACAATGATGATGGTGTAACGTTGCTTGAGATCGTAGATGAGCTCCTCGATCTTGGCGGTCGAAATGGGATCAAGTGCCGAGGCGGGTTCGTCCAGCAGGATAACGGAGGGTTCGATGGCCAACGCTCTGGCTATGCAGAGACGCTGCTGTTGACCGCCGGACAGCGCATTGGCCGACTTCTTTAATTTGTCCTTGACCTCGTCCCACAGGGCGGCTTGTTGAATGGATGTCACCACCCTCTCCTCAATCAGGTGTTTATCCCTGACACCGTTCACTCGTAGACCATAGGCCACATTTTCAAAGATGCTTTTGGGGAAAGGGTTGGGTTTCTGAAAGACCATACCCACCTGTTTGCGTAATTCATCCACATTAACCGCTTTGTCATAGACGCTGATTCCATTGACCAGGGTGGTACCTGTCGTGCGTACGCCATCAATCAAGTCGTTCATGCGGTTGAACGACCTGAGCAACGTGGATTTTCCACATCCTGATGGCCCGATAAAGGCCGTGATGGTATGCTCTTCCGCTTTGAAGTTGATGTTTTTTAGGGCTTGGAAATCCCCGTAAAACAGGTTGAAATCTTTTGCTTCGACTTTTACGTCTGCCATGGCGTCACTATTAAACGGGTTACGATAATTTATTGGTAAAATACTTTCTGACCGCATTGGCCAACAAATTGACCAGAAGCACAATGACAATCAGCACCAAGGCTGTACCATAGGCCATGGGCCTGGACGCCTCGATATTGGTGCCACTGGTGGTCAACACATACAAGTGGTAGGGCAAGGCCATCACCTGATCAAAGATACTGTTTGGGAGGCGAGGCAAGAAATAGGCAGCCACCGTAAATAGAATGGGAGCCGTTTCCCCGGATACCCGGCTCACGGAAAGGATGAGTCCTGTCAAAATATTGGGGTAAGCGATGGGCAACACCACCTTGCGGATGGTTTGCAATTTTGTGGCACCCAGGGCATAGCTGGCCAGGCGCAGGGAGTCATCCACCGACTTCAGTGCCTCCTCCGTGGTGCGGATGATGATGGGCAGCACCATCAAACCCAATGTGAGCGAGCCGGCCAGGATGGAATCTCCGAAATCCAGGCTGTGCACAAACAAGGCCATGCCAAAGAGTCCGAACACAATGGAAGGGACACCGGCCAGGTTGTTGGTCATGGAACGGATGGTTTTTTTGAACCAGTTTTCCTTGAGGTATTCGTTCATGTAAATACCGGACAATACGCCGATGGGAAAGGCAAAAACGATGCTGCCGGCTACCAGACAAAGGGTTCCCACGATGGCCGGAAAAATACCCCCTTCCGTCATGCCATTTTCCGGCATACCCGTAAGAAATTCCCAGCTGATGGCCGAGGCTCCCCGTACAATGATGAAACCCAGGATCAGGAAAAGCACCCCCACGATGGAAAAACTGACCATACGGAACGCATTGAAGGCCAACCATTGGCTATTTCGTTTGGACAGACGGAAACCACGCATACTCATGGCTTTTTGGGTTTAATCAGTTCAACAGCTGTGTTTATCAAAAAGGTAATGACGAACAGAATGATGCCCAGGGTAAACAAGGCCTTGAAATGGGTGCCTCCAAAGGGCGCTTCACCCAATTCGGCGGCGATCGTGGCCGGTATGGTACGCACAGGTTCCAGAAAGGTGGAAGGCATCACGGCTGCATTTCCAGTCACCATGAGTACAGCCATGGTCTCACCGATGGCCCGTCCGATACCCAAAATAAAGGCTGCCATGATGCCGGAACGGGCATACGGCAAAATCACCAGGCGGATGGACTGCCAGTGAGTTGCTCCCAAGGCTAGACTGGCTTCCTTGAGAGATACCGGCGTAGAACGGATAGCGTCCTCAGCGATGGTGATGATGGTGGGCAAGGCCATGATGGCCAGTATCAGGCTCCCAGCTAAGGCTGTTTCACCCACAGGCAAGCCAAACAATTGCTGGATAAAGGGTACCAGTACGACTAAACCAAAGAACCCATAAACGACAGAGGGGATACCGGCCAGCAGTTCGATGACCGGCTTCAACACCTTTCGCATACGCTCACCAGCTATCTCCGACAGGTAAATGGCGGCGATCAAACCGATGGGCAAGGCGATGAGAATAGCCAGGAAGGTAACCCAAAGAGTACCCATAACCAGCGGCAACACGCCAAACTGGGCAGCCGGAACAGCGGTGGGGTACCAGGATTTCCCCAGAAAAAAATCAAGCAGCGATATTTTTGGCAAGACCAGGTGCTTACCACTGAAATTGGTCGGCACAAAACTGGCATCAAAGAAACCGATGGCTTGTTCGTTGTGTGCCAGGTAATCATCCACACAAGCGGGGACTCCATCCAAAGACTCGCCCAACGCTGCCTCATCGTACTGAGCGGCGATTTCATCAATGGTAACCAGTTCAATGGGCAAATCCTTGCCTCCAACCTCGGCCCAATTGGTCGTGTGGCCGTCAAAAATAGCCATCAGTTCTTGAGACGTCAGATGATCGATGGGATTGTCCTTGTGAACCAGCAACGTGTAATGAGGCTCCACCGCACTATCGTTGAACAGTCCGATGCCTGAGCGGAACAGGAAGAAAATGATGAACAAGACGGCCAGCGTGGTGACGGTGCTGCTGCTGAACAACACACCGACCGCCAGTTTTTCGGTAAGCTTCCTGATTGTCATCCTGAGAAGGGGTTAGAGTGTGGGAACGTAACCTTCAGCCTGTACAATGTGTTGACCCTCCTTTGAGAGGATGAAATCCATGAAAGGTTTGATGGTTTTTTCAGCCGTGGTAGCGTAGTAATAATAGAGCGGACGTGTCACCGGGTATTTCTTGCTCTTTGCGTTGGTGATGGTCGGTTTGACAAAGGTTTTTCCCTGATCGTACGAGACGTCAATCGCTTTAACCTGCTTGTCGATGTAGGCCACGCCGATGTAGCCGATGGCGCCTTTGGTCTGACTGACCGACTGAACCACAGCACCGGTTGCAGCCAGTAACAAAGCCGAAGGCGCAAAGTTTTTCTTGTTCAGCACGTGCTCCTTGAAAAATTCATAGGTGCCTGAACTGGTTTCTCTTGAATAGACGATAATCTTCATATCCGATCCGCCCACTTGCTTCCAGTTGGTGATTTTACCCGTAAATATTTCTTCCAGCTGCTCCCGGGTTAATTTGCTGATGGGATTGGCGGGGTGTACCACGACAGCCAGGGCGTCGTAGGCTACGATGACCTCCTTGACTTTATGGCCGGCCTTCTGTAGTTTCATTTTCTCATCCAGTTTCATCTTACGTGATGACTGGGCAATATCCGTGGTATTGCTTAATAATGCAGCAATACCCACACCGGAACCACCCCCTAACACCGAGATGCCAGAACCCTTGTTCTTTTGAGAATAAACTTCAGCAAATTTCTGTGATAGAGGCAGACAGGTGTCACTGCCTTTGATTTTGGCCACGACTTTCTGAGCGTGAGCGGTAGTCGGAACCAGCAGGGCGACCATCAGGGAAAACATCCAAATTGCTTGCTTCATAGTTGTTGTATTTTACTGTCCACAAAAGAAGCCTTTTGGTGTTACAACGGTGTTACAACCCGCTTACACTTAGCTTACATCTACACGGTCGTCAAAATGCGTATTGCACCCTCACCGTAAAGAGGTTATCCTGCCTGTCTTTGGAAAAATCGGTCAAGGTACTGGCTTGTGGTAAGTTTACCGTTGTTTCATTGGTCACCCT
>DOBD01000040.1 GCA_003506275.1 Bacteroidales bacterium
GGCCGCTTCGACCGTCAGATCAACGTGGATTTGCCCGATATCAACGAGCGACATGAAATCTTCAACGTACACCTGAGGCCTATAAAAATCGACGAATCGGTTGATCCGGCATTCCTGGCCAGACAAACCCCTGGTTTCTCCGGAGCCGACATTGCCAATGTCTGCAACGAAGCCGCCTTGATTGCCGCCCGTAACGGCAAAAATGCCGTCCAGAAACAAGACTTCCTGGACGCTGTCGACCGCATCATCGGAGGTTTGGAAAAGAAGAATAAAATCACCACATTGGCAGAGCGCAAGGCCATTGCCCTGCACGAAGCCGGCCATGCCACCCTGAGCTGGTTGCTGGAACACGCCCACCCCCTGGTCAAAGTCACCATTGTACCCAGAGGCAAAGCCTTGGGAGCTGCCTGGTACCTTCCAGAGGAACGTCAACTCACCACCAAGGCGCAGATGTTGGATGAAATGTGCTCCACCCTGGGCGGACGTGCCGCCGAAGAGTTATTCCTGGGCCAGGTGTCAACCGGTGCCCTCAACGACCTGGAACGTGTCACCAAGCAAGCCTGGGCCATCATTGTTTATTACGGCATGAGCGACAGCCTGAACAACATCAGTTACTTTGACTCTTCAGGCACTAACGAGTTCTCCTTCACCAAACCCTATAGTGAGAAAACAGCCGAAAAGATAGACCAGGAAGTGAAACGTCTTGTCAACGAACAATACGAACGTGCCAAGCGCATCCTGTCTGAACAGACAGCAAAACACAACGAATTAGCCGACATACTGGTAGAGCGGGAAGTCCTGTTTGCCGAAGACCTGGAACGTATTTTTGGCAAGCGCCCCTGGACATCAAGAACACAGGAAATTCTGGAAGAACAAAAAAGGCTGGAAGATGCCAAAACACTGGCCGCATTGCAGGCTCAGACAGCGGAACAGTCCGAGGCCGATGAACCGCAGTCCGATGTTCAAGCCCTGCCCGATTCCGTTGATAACAAGCCAAATGTCCCTGTCGAATAAGCGCGCATGAACAACTTTGTAACCAGAACGCTTTCAGGCGTCGTCTATGTGGGTGCCATCAGTGCTTCCATTCTATTGGGAAGCTACACCTACCTGGCGGTGTTCTCACTATTGACTGGATTGGCGTTGTGGGAATTCTATACCCTCCTTGAAAAGCACAACCAGATCACCATCGACAAGCCTGTAGCCATCCTTGGGGGCGTTTACCTGTTTGTCGCCGGCACACTGGGCTTCGCCGGCATACTGCCCCTGAAATTCATTTCGCTGTGGTTCCTGTTTATGCTCTACCTGTTGATCACGGAAGTATTCCGCACCAGGGCCAACGCCGTCAGGGAAATTGCCTTTACTTTTTTTGGACAGCTGTACATTGCCCTACCGCTGTTGTTCCTTGGACGCCTGGCGTATCCCTACCAGGAATTCTCCGGCGGCCCCTACCAACCCCTTTACCTGTTGTTGTTTTTCGTACTGATCTGGATCTACGATACAGGCGCCTACCTGTTTGGCGTCAACTTTGGCAAACACCGTTTGTTTGAGCGCGTGTCTCCCAAGAAATCCTGGGAGGGACTCATCGGTGGTTATATCCTCACCATCGGAGCTGCTGCGGGCTTATCATACCTGTTTCCCGGCAAAATGGATACAGGACAATGGATCGGTTTTGCGCTGGTAACCATCACATTCGGCACTTTTGGAGACCTGGTGGAATCGATGATCAAACGTTCCCTCCATGTCAAGGATTCAGGCACCATGATCCCAGGACACGGGGGGCTGTTGGATCGAATAGACAGTGTCCTATTGGCGATACCGGCCGTTGTCATATACTGTATGTTCTTTCTATGATCAGCAAAAAAAGAACGCCGAGTAAACCTTCACCCCGACCCTTAGTCCAACCTCCGAACAGCTTGATATGGATAAACCACAAGAAACCGACCTGCTCGCCAGACTGGCCGATGAGAAGCTGCGCCGCAAGGCCTTTGAGGAATTGGTGAACACCTTTTCGGAGAGTCTATACTGGCAAATACGCAAGATGGTGCTCAACCACGATGACGCCAACGATGTGTTGCAGAATACCCTCATCAAGGTGTGGAGCAACATCAACCAGTTCAGGGGAGAGTCACGATTGTCTACCTGGCTGTTCAGGATTGCCATCAATGAGACCTACACTTTCCTGAACAAGGAGCGGCAACGCAATGTGACATCCATGACAGACCTTGAAGACGTGATGGTGCAGCGTTTGCAGAGCGATCCCTATTTTTCAGGCGACGAGGCCGCTGTACTTTTGCAGAAAGCCATTCTCAGCCTACCCGACAAGCAGCGGCTTGTCTTCAACATGAAGTATTACGATGACCTGAAATACGAAGAAATGTCCGAAATCCTCGGCACGTCGGTGGGTGCATTAAAAGCGTCCTACCACCACGCCGTAAAGAAAGTCGAAGCCTTTCTTCAACTAGAAAACGGAACGGATTAAACCCTGCCAGTTATTGCGCGTCAAATAGTTAAATAAACAGAACGTGGAATCATGAACGAACGAGGAGCATTCCCCCACACAGGCGACAAGACGCCTTTCAATGTACCTGATGGGTATTTTGAGGGTTTGTCTGCCAAATTGGATCAATTAATCGACCAGGATTCGATGGCTGACATCGCCTCGACGAACGATCGTCCCCGCCTGACCATTTGGATGGACAGATACCGCCCCGTTCTATACCTGGCTGCCATGTTTGTCCTAATCTTGTTTAGCGTGTCCACCTTGCTCAACCTGACCAACGGAAAATCAAGTGACGATAAGTTGACCAAGGAACAATCCAACGAGCAGCCTGTGGTCACGGCGGAAGATTATGTCCTCAGCCAGATTGGCACTGACGGCATTGCCGAATACTACATCGATCCTGACATGTATGATTAACAAGTTTCAATACGCACTGATTATGAAACGCTTAACCACTCTGATGTTGTTTGTCTGCCTGATGTCCGGCTTAATGGCCCAAAATCAGGACGAACGCCAGAAACGCTTTGAAGACATGAAGGCCAAACGCGCCGCCTTCTTTACGGAACGCATCGGATTGACCCCGGAAGAAGCGGAAAAGTTCTGGCCGGTCTATAACAGTCTTCAAGATCAAAAAGGCAAATTGAACGACAAGATGCGCACTCTTTTTCAAAAGACAAAACGCAACGAAAAAGGCGAAAGGGTCTTTGATTATGAGAAGATCACCGACGAAATGATCCGCATCAAAGTACAGGAAGCCAACTTGGAAAAGGCCTACCACGAGAAATTCAAGAAGATTCTTGGAGCTGAGAAATTGTTCCGGTATTACCATACCGAACGGGAATGGGGCGGTGAACTACTCAAGTTTATCCAACGCGGCAACGGTGCCAAGCGCTAAGAACCTTTCCCCTATTTTCTAGAAAATTAAGGGCATCTTTACAGCCCTTTGGCTTTGGCCGCTTGCCATATCACCTCCATCTCTTCGAGGCTCATATTCCGCAGGGAACGTCCTTCCCCCAGGGTATGAGCCTCGAGGTAGTTAAAGCGGCGCCTGAACGTGTGGTTGGTGCGTTCCAGCGCGTTGTCGGGATTGATGTGGTACAACCTGGCAGCATTAATCAGGCTGAAAAAGAGGTCGCCAAATTCAGCTTCCATTCTGTCGGCATCCATGGCTTCGATTTCGGCCTCCAATTCGGAAAATTCTTCCCTTACCTTGTCCCAGACTTGTTCCTTCTTGTCCCAGTCAAATCCTACACCTCTCGCCTTGTCTTGCATGCGGAATGCCTTGATCATGGAGGGTAAACTTTCAGGTACACCGGCCAGGACAGAACGGTTGCCATCTTTTTCCGTTAATTTGAGTTTTTCCCAGTTTTGTTCCACCTCCCTGGCATCGGCCACCGCCGTGTCGCTAAAAATATGAGGATGTCTGTACACCAACTTAGTACTAAGCTGATCGCACACATCCTCAATATCAAAGGCTTCTTGTTCCTCCCCGATTTTGGCATAGAAAAGGATGTGGAGCAGGATATCACCCAGTTCTTTGCTGATATCAGCCGTATTCTCGGCCAGTAATGCTTCGCTGAGTTCATAAGTTTCCTCGATGGTAAGAGGCCGCAGGCTTTCGTTGGTCTGTTCCTTGTCCCAGGGACATTTCTCCCTCAGTTCGTCAAGGATATCGAGAAGGCGACCGAATGCGGCCAGTTTGGTTGCGCGTGTATGCATAGTGATTGTATTTTACCAGGATAAAGCTCCATGCCAGCGAAGGCCGGCCATGATGGCCACATTGTTACCGTATTGACGCCCAATATCACCGGCGAAACCAGCTGTCATGTCGGTATTGGGCAAGAAAGGACAAGGCATGGCCGTGTCGATAAGCCAGGAAAACTGGTCTTTCCGCGCGATGGGTCCCCAGGTGATGCCGTAGTTTTCTGAATAGGCCAGTTCAGCCTTGTAGGCCACAGCACCTACCATCCCCTGACCAGCCACGTGATAAAGACGCAAGCGGTTGTTGGTAAAACCGATGCCACCGGTTTCGTAGTTGGCATTATACCTAGGGGAGGTTAACCAAGGATTGCCCACTGTCATGCCGTAAAATGACCAGCCGTTGGGGTAGACACCGTTGGTGTAATAACCGTCCTGACCTCCGTAGATTACCCCGTNNCCACTCTGGTCGGTCGTAGACACATACTCAACCACCAGCCGGTTCAAGGTCTTTTGTTGAGGGAACAACAGCGTAAAGCCAAACAAACCATCTTCCCAATTGTAGGTCTTGTACATGTAGTGTACCGGCTTGTCCTCGTAAATGTTCTGCCAGTACATTTCCAACACAACGGAAGGAAAAGTGAATTCCAGCCCCAGGTTTTTGGAAATGATGTGGTTGCCCAGGGTATTGAAACGCTCGGTGTCGGGGGCATTCGCGTCACCACCCCTGGCCAACAATACCCGCTTGAAATTCTCCCAATTGGCTGGAGAATGACCATACACGGGGGAATCTCCGGCCCATTGGGCCACGTGATGCAAGGTATAATTCACCCGGACAGGCCAACGACCGCCCAGGCGAATACCGGCGTATTTGTAGTGCAACAGAGTGTTGGCTGTTACGGTTTTGTCGGTGAACCAACCGTGAATGAGTCCCCCTTTCACCTCCAGGAGCCCCGTGGTCAAGGGAACGGGGATGTAGCCCATGGACTCCAGTGACACACGGGGGATGGGTCTGGCATTGGTAGACCACAAGATACCTCCTGCCGATAAAAACGGATCCTGATTACCGTATACAGCCCGTTTCATGCCACCTGTCAACAGAAAACGCCAGACCTTGGCTTCCGCGTAGAGTTCACCGGGAAACAGGCGTTGTTCATCGGGAGACACGTTGATGTCCCATTCAGTACCGAAGCCATAATCCAGGAAAGCGGTTTGTTTGACTGGTTTCCTGACGACGCCCCAAAGCGACAGGTTGTTGGCCGTGATGGAATGCCTGTCGTAGGCATTGGCCGCTGTCAGGAAAGGTGCCCATTGGCCAAGACCCAGCACGGTACGGGCGTTGAGTTCATAGAGAAGGCTGTCTTTTGCCTGGTCGTTTACAGGCTTGGACTTGACGCTGCTTGGTTCATACGCCGAAACCGGCCAAGTCAAACCAACCAGTCCGATCAGCATACCAGTCAAGGCGTAGCGCAAGGGGTAGGTGAAGTGCTTCATGTCAACGGGCTTTGAAAGACCAGACATCGGCCTTGCGTTCTACATCATCTTCCCCCATCAGAACAAAGCCCACATCATCCGTGGCAAAGACGGAAGCGTTTTGCCTGGCTCCTCCTGGAAAGGGTTTCAATTGGGTCCATCCTCTGGAAACGGGATCGTATTCGGCCACATCGTTGAGCAGGCGACCACCGTTGAGTGCGCCGTTCCAGAAACGTCCCAACAGGACATAGCCTTTACCGGCAACGCTTAGGCCACAACCCAGCATACGACCGTGAGGAATGTTCTCCATACGACTCCAATGGTCGTTCACCGTGTTGTATTTGAATATGCGTACCAGGTTGTTGCCCCTGAAACCGGTTCCCACATAGAAGTCGTCACCTAGTGTAAAACCGGCTTTGCCGCTGTAGGTTTCGGGGGCTATGGTCAAAGCAGACCACGTATTGGATACAGGATCGTAGCAATAGGTTTCCCGACACCTCCTTGTACCATTGAAACCCATGGTCGTATAGATTTTTCNNAGATTTTTCCGTTGACAGTAGCACAAAAGAGGTCGTTGCTGGCTTTGTCGGGAAAATCGGCCATTCTATTCCAGGTATCGTTGGCAGGATCGTACTGCCACCAATCCTGGTATAAGGAACTATCCTGATAGGCCGCAACAGCGCCCAATCCGACATAAGCCTTGCCATTGACGACTCCGGCTACTGCCTTAACCCTGGGTTTGCCCGGAAAGTCAGCCATTTGAGCCCACGTATCGGTTGCTATGTCGTAGGCCCACACATCCTTTAAAAAGCCATCCCGTACACCCGAACGACCCAGGCAGACATAGGCCTTTGATTCTATCACAAACGTGGTAGCTGAGGCCCTGGCCGTACCAGGAAAATCCCCCAGTCGTTGCCAGATCAGCTTGTCCTCTTCCGGTTCGTGGCAGGCAACCAGGGTCACCAGGGTCATCAGCAGGAAGAAGGGCAAAAAGGGACGAGATTGACGCGTATGGTTCATGGTAACGTTATTGGTCAGTTCCTCTAGGCTTTGTTCAACGCATCAAGGCTTTCCCTGAGTGTACGGAGTTTGCTTTCGGCATCGTCTTTTTTCTTGCGTTCGGCATCCACTACCAGCGGTTTGGCATT
>DOBD01000309.1:0-6109 GCA_003506275.1 Bacteroidales bacterium
CACCCGTTGAACATAAGGCGGTTGTTTGACCAGGCGCGGGGTACACAGACGGTTTTCCGCCTTGAGCAGGTCCTGATACGCCACCCCGACTTCGAAATCAGCGGCGGTCACTTGTTCATAAGCCGACAGCCCCACCAGGAAAGAAACGTTCACCACGGCAGGAAATGACAGCAGCTGTTCATTGGGAGGAAAATTCAGGCCGGTTACAGGTACTGACAGGGTCTTTTCCGTAAATTCCTCGACCCGCAGGTTGACCAACACATGATCCGTGGAATAATGCACGCCTTCACGCGGTTGCAACTTCACCTTATAGGTCGTCGACGTTTTCAACCCCTCTGCACGCAAGACCACTGTCTCCACATGCTCCAACTTATCCAACATATCCATGGGGGCATAGGCGGTAACCTTGGCCGGATGCAACACCGGTTCACCCAGGAGCAAATGTTGCGGATGCAGGCTGATGTCCCGGTTCAAGACCACGGGCAAGGCCTTGCTCGCCTTTTCCACAAAAAACAAGGCCAAGGTATCCGGCCGAATGGAAAGCAGTTGGGTCGTCGGTTTCAGGTTAGCGCGGATCCTCGATTCAATCACTCCTCTGTCCACGTAGCTGATGCCGTCTTTCTTGTACCAGTCCATGGGATTGAGGTGAATGGTCAACTTCCGACGCTGCCTGTAGTACTGAAACAACGTAAACCCTTTGTCTCTCAAGGTCACCTCGAAGACATCGGGCAATTCGTTGGTAATGGTCACCTGGCCGGGCACCGCTTCATAACGAACGGGCACCGGCAAGGCGTATTCACCAATTTCCTGTATGGATTGCAGGACCCAGAAAAAGAGCGCTACGGCCAGAAAGACCAGAAACAAGACCACTTCCTTACTGAAAGCATTCCTGAACAGCTTGGCGACACGGCGACCCCGCTTATTCAGGCTATCCTCTATGGACGGGGTTTCTGGCACGCAGACTTATTTCTTTTCGTCAGTCGATGCGTCTGAACCACCGGCAGCAAACACAGCCGATTTTTCCACGCGTATCCTGACATTGTCGGAAATTTCCACGATGAAGGAATCGTCCTTCACCTCACGGATTTTGCCGTAGATGCCACCCGATGTTACTACCCTGTCACCCGATTTGAGGGCAGCGCGGGCTTTCTGAATTTCTTTCTGTTTTTTGTTCTGTGGTCTGATCATGAAGAAATAGAAGACCACAAAGATCAAGGCAAGCACCAGCAAGGATGAATAGCCCCCACCGGCAGCCCCTTTGGCACCGGCAGCACCGGCAGCACCGGCAGCGGTACCAGCCTGAAGGAAGATGGACAATAGACTCATTTTACGTTGTTTTTAGAGTGAGAGGCAAATATACGGTTTTTTCCGATTGCAAGCTAACAACAAGCCACCCGAATCACGCCTTGAACAACTTGTTTTGTTCCCTGAGCGTGGTGACCACCTGGTCGAGGATACCGTTGACAAAGGTCCCGCTCTTCTGGGTGCTGTACACCTTGGCAATGTCGATGTATTCATTCAGTGAAACATTCACGGGCACCCCCTCCACTTCAAGGATTTCGGCCAAGGCCATTTGCAGGATGTATAAATCCATGAGAGCCAACCGTTCCAGTTCCCAATTCTTGGCAGCCTCTTCAATCAAGGCCCGGTACTGTTCTCCATGAAGAATGGCACCTCTGAACAACGTAGAGGCATAGATCTTGTCGGTTTCATCCTTGTACATGGGCAACAACTCCATCTCCGCTCCTTTGGCGGCATCGAAGCGCTTGATGGTCTTCATGACAAACGTAATCACGATTTCCAGGTCATCGTTCCAGTAGATGCTTTGTTCTTCCAGCACCTCAGCAAGGTCCTCACTGGGAAGCAGCATACGTTTGAACACCTTGCGCCACAGCTCTTTGTCGTCTTCATACGTCACCTCAGAAGCCTGCATGTATTCCAGGTAGAAATCCTGGGTGATCAACTGTTCATACACCAACTTGACAAACGCCTCCTGATTGACCCAGGACATGCCAGCATTGTTGATGAAATGATTGAGTGCTTTGTTTTCAGCCAATTGAGCCACAAAGCGATTGTCGATGAAGCGGGTGTTGGGATGGCGCTCTTCGTCGGTGGGCAGGTACTTGTTGCGAGCCGTGTCGATACGCTGAAAACCGTACTGTGTGACGGCGAGGATCAACTGCAAAAGATAATGATACAATTCATAGGCTTTCTCAAGGCTGAAGAAAAACTCTTTTTCTGCTTTGACCAGGTCCTTGTTGCCACTCTGGTAGTAGGCATACATCATCTGGACGGCCTTGATGCGAATCAATACGCGGTTGATCATAATTCGAAGGAGCTACGGTTGTCTGAAAATACGCTGCGAAAGTACAACATTTTCCAGACTAAAAAAACAGCGACAGCCACCAGCTTTAACTTGCAGGATAACAATTTATGTGTATCTTTGCGCCGCTTTTTGACGCATCACGTGTGATGGGAAAATTTTAAGCACCCCTTATTATTTTTGAGTAACACAAACCAAAACAATGAAAACATTACAACTCTCCGGCTCCATCAGAGCTGATTTTGGCAAAAAATCCGCCAAATCTTTCCGCAAGGAAGGTCAAGTACCCTGCGTCATTTACGGTGGCGAAAAGGTGATCCACTTCAATCTGGACGAAAACGACCTGCGCAACCTCATCGTCACCCCCAACATCTACGCCGTAGAGCTGAACATCGATGGTGATGTACATATGGCTATCCTCAAGGATGCCCAATTCCACCCGGTCAAGGACAACACCCTGCACGTGGATTTCATGGAAATCTTTGAAAACAAGCCCATCATCATGGAAGTTCCCGTGAAACTGAACGGTCTGTCCGAAGGCGTGAAAGCCGGTGGCAAGCTGAGCCAGGAACTCCGCAAACTCAAGGTGAAAGGTTTCTACAAGAACATCCCCGACGTCCTCAACATCGACGTCACGAACCTTGGCCTTGGCAAAACCATGCAAGTGGGCACCCTGTCGTTCGACAACCTCGACATCGTTACCCCCAAGCAAGCCATCGTCTGCGCTGTCAAACTGACCCGCGTCGCCCGTGGTCTCGCTGCCGCTGCCGCCAAAGCAGACGCCAAGAAATAAAACACCACTCCTACCAGTTTGTTATCAAGGATGGCATCCCTACCAAAGGGATGCCATCCTTTTTTTTTCGGGATAGTACACCAAACCCCCACCGCTCATTGATTTATTGATATCTTTGCAAAAATACAATAAACTCCATGAGAAGCCTGAATAATTCGGCACGAAGCATCCTACCATGAAACAGACACTTATTCTCTTCATTGTTAGCTTAATGGTTGTTTCAACTTGGGCAGACATAGCCCCCAATCCGATCCAACTGAAAAGTATCATGCCCAATGAAGCATGCAGCGTACAAATGGTATCAGAAACGGTCAATGCCAAATTATACAACGATTCTTCCATCGTTGAATGTGTGTTCACGATGAAGAATTGGGGAAAAGAAAGTACGATTGAAGTGGGCTTCCCTGAAATGACTTTTTACCATTGGAGCATGAAAGGCCTGTATGGGGATGACATTTCACCCTTTATGGACGTTTATGTTGGTTCAGAAAAGATTGATCAGCAACGTCTGTATATTCCACAAGCTGCCAAAGACCTTCAACATCGAATCATGCTAAGTAATAGGTATCGTGATAGCCTTTATAAAGCTTATGGTGATAGCTTATTATTGATTTATGGCACAAAAAATAGGGACTATACGATAGCTTTCAAAGGCATAATTGACTATTATTTACATGTCGACACGACGTTCAGTGATGTTAAATCATCTTTTGAACGACTCTTGTTCAATAGAAGAAACATTCCCTTTTATGTGTGGGATGTGACATTCAAAGCCCTTGAGCATGTCACCATAAAAGTCACCTATAAAGCGCCTTGCGGCATGAAATACCGTGATTCGGCACGCTACTTTTACTACATCTTAAGTACAGGAGCCGGCTGGTACAAGTCAATTGAAAAAGCGACGGTTCATGCAACCCTCATGGATTTCGACATGAATTCGGTCAGTCAAACAAAGCCATCCAATGTTCGCCTGGATACGAATAAAAAAACCTATACCTGGAATTTTGTCAATCTTGAACCAACTGAAGCTGACAATGTTTACATAGAATACAACTCGCCTGAAAAAAGAAAAAAGTGAACAACCAACAAGCACCCAACATAACCGTCATGAACCTATCACCATTGAAAGCCCTCTCCCTGGCCCTTTTCACCCTCCTTTCACTCAGCACCTTCGGAGCCAACACGACCCAAACAGTCGCCCAAGTAACCGACAGCGTGGCCATCACGACAGCCGTTGATTTTGTCATCACCGGTGAAACGCCCTTTACCGCTACAGGTAAGGTCAACATCGAACACACCGAACACGCCGTGGTCATCATCGAGCGCATCAAGCCCAGCAAAGTCATCACCAGCTGGCTAAGCCACCTATATATAAAAGGAGTGAAAGCCGTCAGCGGTGTCAACTGCCAGGTCAAACTGTTTGCCAGCGGTGCCATCATCCTGCCGTACGACAGCAACTTCCGCCCACTCACCTGTTACACCGAGCCCAACTACGGCGGTACCGCCTACGATAACTATACCGAAGGACATGTGGGAGGTTTCATGAAAACCCTCACCGACGCCAACCTCAACAACCAGATACGCTCGTTCAAGCTCAAACGCGGCTACATGGTCACCTTTGCCCTCGGCCAGAGCGGCTGGGGCTACAGCCGCTGCTTCATCGCCGACAAGGAAGACCTCGAGATTCCCGTGATGCCCACCAACATGGCCGGAAGGATCTCATCCTACCGCCTCTTCAAGTGGCAGAACGCCAAAAAAGGCAGCCTGGCCAGTTCCGACCCCAAATACTGCGGGTTGGTCAACGCTACCAGCGGCTTCGATTGGGCTCAAGGACGCAACCTGCTACCCGACGTGGAGTGCGTACCCAACCACATCTACGAAGACTGGCCCTCCGCCAGCACCATTGGCTCAGTGACCTGGTCCTGTCACAGTAAGAACAACAACGAACCGGGCAACGCCTCCGACGACACCCCCCAAAGCGTCGACGTAGTGCTCGACAACTGGCAAAACCTGATGCGCACCGGCCTGCGACTCTGCTCCGAATCCTCGCACGACGGATCCATGGGCCACCTGGAAGCCTTCATCGACTCCATCGACGCCCGCGGATGGCGCTGCGACATCCTCGACCTGCACTGCTATTGGACACAAGGGCAATTCGACAACCTGACCTCCTACAGCGACCGCTACGGCAACGGACGCCCCATCTGGATTTCCGAATGGCTCTGGGGCGCCTGGTGGAACAACAACGGCATCTTTGCCCTGGTGACCTCCGCAACCGATTTCTCACGCAGCGCTCAGCAAAAACTCCTTGATGGCACCAAACCCATCCTGGAAAAGCTCAATGCCCACCCCCGTGTGGAACGCTATTTCTACTGGAACGCAGAGGAACGCACCAGTCTGTGGTCCAAGGACGGCGCCGACACCCTCTCCCTACTCGGACGCTATTTCGCCACCATGAACGAGGGGTTGGCGTTCAACCGGGCCTATGAATTCATCCCCAAGGTCGTCTACCGGGCTTCCTCCAACCTGGCCACCCGGTTTGACAACACGGCACGCACCCTTACACTCAACTGGAACGATCCCAACGGCGACATGCTCGACTCCATGGTGGTACTGTGCAAACGACCAGGCGCTACCAAGTTTGAGCGGTTGGCCTCGATCGACCTGAAAGACATGAACGCGAAAAATGGCCCCGCCTACTCCTTTGTCGACACCCCTGCCAACGGCACAAACGCCTACCGTATTGCCATTTACCCCGTAGGCAACACAACACCGAAGTACTCCAACACCGTTTCCAGCCTGGTCATTTCACAAAAAGCCATCTGGAACGACGTATCAACGACCTATGTCACCAATCCCGGCTTTGATGAGAGCAGCTCCTGGCAAACGACCAGTGTCACAAACGGTACTGTCAACCACAAACCGGTAACAGGCTGGACCACCACCTGCACCGACGCCAACGGTTCGAGTGCCGCCTTCAGCATCGGCAGCGG
>DOBD01000309.1:6235-12618 GCA_003506275.1 Bacteroidales bacterium
CCTTTTCCGTCTACAACGTTGCCAATACCGGTGCCTTCATCAACCTATGCGGTTACCAGGCAGGCACCCAGTCACCCGTCTATGACAACGCCACCTCCCTGCAGACCGGCTCCTGGCGCACCACCACCTTTGATCCCTTCACCCTCATCAAAGAGACGGACGTCACCCTTTCGCTGGGCTACACCTCAGCCGGGGGCACCTCTACCAGCAATCCCTACCTCTTCTTCGACAAGGTGGTCATTGAACAGGCAGACCTGACCAACGTGGACGATGCCGGCGAAGAAATCGTCTACCTAGATATCACCGACAGCCTCTTTGTCAATCCCGGTTTTGACACCCAAGCCGACTTTCAGAAAGCCAACCTGGCCAACGGTGTCACCAACCACAAGAAAGCCACCGGCTGGACCACCGTCGGTGCCGACACCAACGGATCAAGCGGTGTGTTTGCCATCGGCACCCCCTACACCCTCAACGGCAAGCCTGCCCCGGCCACCAACGCTACAGGAACGGTGGCTGGCGGAGCCCTGGGCATCAGCCAGGGATGGGCCCAACTAAGCTACTACACACAGGCCATAACCCTGTCGGAAGGCACCTACCGCATGAGCTATGCCGTCTACAACACCGCCAATCCGACGGCCAGTTTCAGCGGACGATGCGGCTACAAGATAGGCGCCAGCGCTGCCGTGTACGACGGCCTCTCGCCCCTCCCCACCGGCCTGTGGCACAATCGCTCGATGGAAGAATTCACCCTGTCAAACTCATCGACCGTTACCTTTTCCCTCGGATTCCTGGCCGGCAACAACACCTCGACGACCAATCCCTTCCTCTTTTTCGACTACATCAGATTGGAAAAAGCCGTGACCAAGTCATCCATCGTAACAGGCCTGACACCCCTCACCCCCACCACCGACATCCATCCTGTTGCCATCTACAACTTGAGCGGCATCCGTCTGAAAACCCTCCAGCCCGGCATCAACCTCGTGAAGTACTCGGATGGCAGTGTGAAGAAAATTGCGGTGGACTAATCATTTATGTGCAAATTAGAAATCCTATTTATGATTTACACGGTTTGATAGATGTATTGTTACCGTCTAGGGTAAAGCAATCAATGTGAATAATTAATTAACCGCAATTTTAAACGGTCAGCCATGAAAAAATCAGTCATTATTTTGATTCTTGTTGGATTATTCGTGTTAATAGCGATAGCAACCAATCCAAGTCCTGAAAAGCACAAGGAAGCCCTGACGACCAAATTAAAGGAATATTTTCAAGAAGACATGAATAATTGCTTTGGTGAACCAAACAGTGGATGGGAAAGAATCGGCCATGCGTTCGGAATGATGCTTGGTAATGCCTTGATAGAGCCCATTATTGACGAGATCGTATCTAGGGGCAATTATCTGGTCTTTTCAACCACCAAGATTACCTGGGAAGGAGAGACAAACATGTNNACTGAATGATGGCTCATTAGACATAGCCAACTAAAACCATTCACCCTACCCCTTAGCACCGCCCCCCATGTCCACCCCCTTCAAATCCCTCCTCCTCGCCTGCCTCGCCCTTACACTCCAGGCAGCCGCCTTCACAGCGATAGCCAAACCCGCCACCACAGCCCAACCCACCTGGCAAGCCCAGTGGATCTGGCAGGAAGCCGATGGCCCCAAGGATACCTGGTTGTGCCTGCGAAAAACGGTGCAGCTCGAGACCAAGCCGGAAAAAGCCCTGGCCAGGTTAGCCGCCGATTCGAAGTACTGGCTATGGGTCAACGGAGAGCTGGTCGTGTTTGAAGGCCAACTACGCAGGGACAGAGAAGAAGAGACCTACTACGACGTCGTTGACCTGACACCCTATCTACAAAAAGGCAGTAACACCCTGGCCGCCCTGGTGTGGTTTTGGGACAAGGAAGGCTTCTCACACGTCAACAGCGGCAAGGGTGGTTTCCTCTNNTCGGAAAAACCACCCTGCTGTCGGACGCCACCTGGAAAATACACCCCCACCCCGCCTACGAACACTCCACCACAGGTGGCCAGCCCAATCGGCGCCTGCCTGTCTCGAACATCCGGTTCAACGCCGTGAACGACACCTTGATCGGCTGGCAAAACCAAGGCTACGATGACAACGACTGGAGACCGGCCGTCACCAAAGGCACCCCGCCCGCCTTGCCCTGGAAAACCCTGGTGGAACGCCCCTTCCCCCAATGGACCAACAGTGGTCTGAAATCTTACTGCGATGAGAGTTACTTGAAAACCGACGGCAAGACAATAGCAACGGGCTTTCTGCCCTACGACGCCCGCATCACCGCCTACCTCAAGGTAAAAGCCCCAGCCGGCAAACTCATCGGGATACAAACCGACCAGTACCACGGCTGGCTCGACTTCAATGAAGGCCCAGCCAATCGCGCCGAATACCTCACCAAAGAAGGCCTCAACGAATTTGAAACCTACGCCTGGATGAGCGGCAACAACGTGATCTACACCATCCCCGACGGCGTCGAACTGATAGACGTGAAGTACCGGGAACTGGGCTATCCCTCCGCCTTTACCGGTCAGTTCCAGTGCGACGACCCCTTCTACAACAGACTCTGGATGAAGGCTAGACGCACGCTCTACCTCAACATGTTCGACAACTACATGGACTGCCCCGAACGCGAGCAGGCCCTCTGGTGGGGCGACGTGGTCAACCAAAGTGGCGAATGTTTCTACACCCTGGACACCGTGTCACACGCCTTGATCCGCAAATCCATCATCACCCTCGTCAAATGGCAACGCGCCGATTCCACCCTGTTCAGCCCCCCGTCCAGGATTTGGAATGCCGAATTACCCCAACAAATCTTGGCCAGCATCGGTTGGTACGGTTTCTGGAACTACTTCATGAACACCAACGACAGCGCCACCATCCGTGAAGCCTACCCGGCCGTTCGCACCTACCTCGGCCTGTGGAAACTAGGGACCAATGGCCTCGTCGTCCACCGCAAGGGCGGCTGGGATTGGGGCGACTGGGGCACCAACGTTGACATCGCCATTTTGGACAACTGCTGGTACTACCTGGCTCTGAAAGCCGCCATCCCCATGGCCATCCTGAGCGGGTATCCCCAGGACACGGCAGCCTACGTCACTCATATGCGCAGCCTGGAAACCCACTTCGCACCCACCTTTTGGCAAGCCGATGAACGCTGTTACCGCTCCACCAAACTGACCACCCCCGACGACAGAGCCAACGCCATGGCCGTCGTGTCAGGCCTGGCCACCCCCGACCAATACCCCGGCATCCTGCATGTACTCAACACGCAAACCTTTGCCAGCCCCTACCTGGAGAAATACGTCCTGGAAGCCTGTTGCCTGATGAACGCCGACACCCTGGCCCTGAAACGCATGAAAACCCGCTATACCGACATGGTCAACAGCCGCTACTCCACCCTCTGGGAGGTCTGGGATGGCCTGAAGGGAGGCACCATCAACCACGGCTGGAACGCCCCCAACACCATCCTCTCCCAGTACATCGCCGGTCTCTCTCCCCTGCAACCAGGCTGGACCACCTTCCAGGTCAAACCCCGGCTAGGCGGCCTCACCAACGTAACCCAGCACGTCACCACTCCCCACGGCCCCATCACGGTGACCCATGATTATTATGGCCGTACCTTCATCATGCACCTATCCATACCCCCCAATACCCAAGCCCACGTCGTGCTTCCCACGACCCAACTCAATCACCCCAGCACCACCCTCCGACTCAACGACACCCTGATCAAACCCCAGGACCCCTTCATCCTCAAGCCCGGTACCTACTGCATTCAAGTGACGACGGTTGATACAAATTAGCCAAACACATCGTATCTTTAGCTTTCAAACGAACATCCCACTCGTATGAAAGAAATGCATAAACCCCACCTCAAATGGGGCATACTGATACTGGTTGTGGCCTTATTGTCCGTAGGCGGCTACGTATACTACACCAACGCCACGCTACGTTATGGTTTTGACATCACCGATGAACTGAGTGGTACGATTTTCCCCTCGGTCATCCTATCGGTAGCCACCACCGACGCGCAAATCATTGTGCCTTCCGACACCCAGTACGTAGGCAATCCAAAATCATTGATCGCGGTACGTATCCGCTCATCCAAACCGATGAGTCGGGTACGCATCGAACTGGCAGCAACCAACTATTTCGCACAGTCCGTCTCTGAGTTTGTTTTGACAGAGGCCCATACAGCGTACACCATTTACCCTGACATCATCTGGAACTACGAAGCCTTACGCAACATTGCCCAGGCAGAGCCGATCAACGTCGTGGTCGATGCCGAAATCAATGGCAAACACATTGGTCGGAAAGTACGCACTTACTCCGTGCGCAGCATCAACGAGTGTTTGCTGGGCTACTACAGCAAGGATAGAAAGTACCACGACACCGGCATTTTCTTTGCCGCCTATGTGAACGAAGATCACCCGATGATCGATCAACTACTGCGCGAGGCCCTTAACACCCGCATCGTAAACCGGTTTTGGGGCTATCAGGCAAAAGGCCCTGAGGCGGTCGACAAACAAGTCTATGCCCTGTGGCACGTCTTGCAGAAGCGACAATTCCGTTACAGCTCGGTGTCCAATACCAGCCTGTCGAGCAACGTGGTGTTTTCACAGCGCGTACGCACGTTCGAAGACGCCCTCAGTGCCTCACAAATCAATTGTGTCGACGGCAGCGTGTTGTTTGCCTCCCTCCTGCGCGCCATCAACATCGACCCCGTCCTCGTACGCACCCCCCGTCACATGTTTGTGGGTTATTACACCACAGCAAACCGAGATAGCCTGAACTTCCTGGAAACCTCCATGATCGGCGATATCGAGCTGGACGATTTCTTCCCCGACGAACAATTGGATTCGACCATGGAGGGAAAATCCCAGCATCAAATGTCGCTCCTCACCTTTGAAAAATCAAAACAATACGCCAGAAACAAGTACAACGAAGACAAAGAAGGCATCCATTCCGGCAAAGTCAATTACCTATTTCTGGAAATCTCCAAAGAAGTCCGCCGCAACATCCAACCCATCGGTAAGTAAGGGACGGATGGCACCCCTTTTAAGGGTTGCCATCCGATGGCAATCTTATGCACCTATCTACATCCCATCAAGTAAAGAATGCTGAAAGTGATCGTCCATAGAGAATCCTTTATATACATAAAAATCATATATTTGTGATATGAAACGCAATGAGTCCATCATAAAAAGGATAGTAGATATCCTAAACCAGACAGAGCCAAACTCTGAGCTGTTTTTGTATGGTTCACGTGCGCATGGCACGGTAAGAAGAAGTTCTGATTGGGATTTATTGCTGTTGTTAAACTCAGACGAACTGCCTTTTGATTACGAAACTCGATTAATGGATAATTTTTATGAAATTGAGTTGGAAACTGGCGAGGTACTATCTCCGTTAATTTACACGAAACACGACTGGCAGATACGTCATCGTTCAACACCCTTATTCTCTACTATTATCAAAGAAGGCATCAAACTAAAATGACAGAGTCGAAAGAAGAGTTGATCAAAACCGTTCAAGGTTATCTGGCACTGTAACAAATGAAGACACTAACCCAAGAACAGATTAAAGCCATTGCCGAACAGATTGACAGTGGATTCAGGATTTATTGGAACAAAAATGACGGCGAACTGTTGTTTATCCCAGACCCGGATGAACAGCCTGAGTATGACATGGACGTTTGGTCGGACGACGTAGAAAAGTTAGCCGCCAACGAAAACGACTATCTGGAGATTGAACACATGAGATCCCGCGATTCCTTTAAGATCATGGCCAGTTTCATTGAAACACTAGCCGATACAGAAATGTTAAAAGTCAGGCTCAGAGAGGCACTCGCAAAAAGGAAGCCATTCAGTGAATTCAAGTATGTCATTGACACCTCAGGAGCCTACCGGCAAAAATGGTTTGATCATAAAACAGCATACCAGGAAAAATGGGTCATCGACAGATTCAACGAGGCCATTGACGAGGAGGAATAGCCACGAACGCCCACCCCATGATCGAACAAATGGTTTTTTACTACTTTTGAAAAAATAAAGAGGCAAACACAACTCAACAAACGTCCCTGACCTCGATCATACTCGAGCTGGCCCTGTTTGTTTTAATAGTGATCATGAAAAAACCATTCTCAGGAGAATTACAAGCACTCATCGATAAGGCTCAGACAGGAAGCAAAGAAGATATTGACATCATTATGAGCCACCTGACAAGCGAATCTAGTTTTGAAACGACCAGATACGTCGATTATGCCTTAAGTCTTGTGATTAACCCCGATGGATTTGAGCAGATAAAAAAATACCTCTTTAACGGCACCTTGATTCAGCGCAATTATGCCAGTTTATACCTCAATCGGC
>DOBD01000163.1:0-162 GCA_003506275.1 Bacteroidales bacterium
GTGAATCATCTTCCGATGAAAAAGCCGCTGTCATTACCTTTGCCAACAATGCCTGGACTCAACTGGGTGACACGGGTGTGTCTGAAGGTCAAGTAGGCTCTTACTATGACATCGCGTTCAACAACGCCGGTCAACCCGCTGTTCTGTACGCTGACTACACCG
>DOBD01000163.1:194-4102 GCA_003506275.1 Bacteroidales bacterium
ATGTAGGCAACAAGGGCTTCACGGCCGACAAGGTATCCTACACCGGCTTGGCCTTTGCCCCCAAAGCCAGCTGGATGGCCTTTAGCATGTTTGACGGGCGTAATGGTCCGCTTGCTCGCAGGGCCCTCAACTGGTCAAGCTTTGCGAACAACGCCTGGACCAGCGATTTGAGCCTCCCCGGTAGAGCTGAAACACTCTACGCTTATCTGCCAAGGACCAAGGTAGTCGGCGACAGCCTGTATCTGGGTATTTTCAACGCCGGTACTACACCGCAAACCGTATCCATCTACAAATACGTAGACGGTACCTGGACAGTCCTGGCCGACCAATACCTGCCCGAAGGCGCAACCAATATCAACTTGAGGGATTTTGATCTGGACGTAACAAAGGATGGCAAGGTGATGGTCTTGACGGGTGCCAACAGCGCCGAAGACGCCAGCACCTACAAATTGACGTTGACCAGCTTCAATCCTGCCACACAAACCTGGACGCTGGTTGGTTCGCCCATCAATGTTGACCTGGGCACCGTCCGCTACATGGATCTGGCTTTGTCACCCTATGACGTACCTTTTGTAGCCTACAAAGATGCTACGGGTTACGCCAGTGTGGTTGAATTTGATACCGAAGCCATGCAATGGGGCGAAGCCGTTCTTTTGGACGCCCTAACCATTGACGACATCTACCTGGATTTTGCTCCCAATGGTGTGGGTTATGTTGCCACTGATGTAGACGGTCGCATCCAGCTGTACACCTTTGACAAACCCAGCAACTAATTTTATTCTCACGCTTCTCTTTCAAGGGTGCCCCCTCCTTGGGCACCCTTGTTTTAAAAAAACGCGTATGAAACGGCTTATCATTTCAGGGATATTACTACCTGTGTTGTGTGCTCACCTGATGGCACAGCAGGGGCAAACTCCGGTAGAGCAGTCAAACACCAATCGTTTTACGTTTGGTGTTATCGGAGACGTACAAGTAGACAACACCGTTGAACTTGGATACGCGGTACGTAGCTTGTTCACCGAGCTACAACACCCCAAACCCTGGTCGTTCGCCCTCTTTATGGGTGACTTGGTGAACGATAACACCGATCTGTTTCCCCCTATGGTGAACCAACTGGATCGGTTGCCTTTTCCCTATCGGAACGTCTTTGGCAACCACGATAGGACCATCGCCGACAATCAACCCAGAACAGCCGATTTCGATCAACATTTTTCAACATCCACCTACGCCTTTACCAAAGGGAAAACACACTTTCTGGTGTTGAACAACATCGTCCCCAAAGGAAAATACGGTTACGAGGGCTTTTATAATGAGGAACAACGACGCTTTGTGGCTGACGAACTTAGGTCTATGCCCAAAGACAGGCTGGTCATCATCGCTCAACACATCCCTTTGATGCAGACCAAAAACCCGGAAGCCCTGACAGACTTGCTTCAAGGCCGTCGTGTATTAATGCTCTCAGGACATACGCATACGGTGGCTCGTTATCAACACCCATTGAAAGACGGCTTCTTGCATGAGTTGGTGGCCGGCGCCGCCTGTGGCAGCTGGTGGACCGGAGAAAAGGATGTTTTCGGCATCCCCGCTGCCTTGATGAGTTGTGGTAGCCCACGCAACTACTTCGAAGTGGAAGTGGCAGACACCTCCTTTCGTCTTACATTCAAAGGGATAGGTTTGGATACAGGGCATCAGATGCACGTTTGGGTCGCTGGACACGATACGATCGACAAACAGGTAGCCGATTTGGATACTGTACCTGGCGGTACAGTCCTGGCAACCATTTATGCTGGTTTCGACCAAACAGCGGTATGGATGCAATTGGACGATGAGGCTCCGGTGCGTATGAATCATGTCAAACGGGTAGCGCCTTTGGTAGCGCGAGTTGCCGCCTTCAACAAAAGCAACGTTTATCCTACCAAACACAGCACACGCCTACCCTTGAGAAGCCGTCCCTCCAACCATGTCTGGCAAGCGCAGGTTCCGTTGAATAAAAAATGGCATCGAATCCGTATCTTTGCCGAAGACGCCTGCGGTTTTAAAGCCAACGGGTATTACCTCAACCCTGCTCTCTAAATCGAAACCCTTGACATCAAACGGCCATGGACACACCCAAACCACTGACAGACCCCACCGTTTTCCCAACCGAGGAGGTGTTGCTTGCTATCCTGGGTACCACCACTTTCCACCTGTTGGACACCCTTTTCAACACCATCACGGCACAGCCATCTGGGCTGACCACCGAATGGCGTTATTACAACGACGGCAAATCCTGGCTCTGCAAAGCCGTTTTCAAAACCAAAACCATTTTTTGGTTGTCGGTGTGGCCGGGCTATTTCAAGACCACGTTTTATTTCACGGAAAAGCACCTGGAAGCGTTGGCCGAACTGCCATTGGCAGAGGAGTATAAAACCAAACTGGCCACTGCAGCACCCATCGGTCGATTAATTCCGTTGACCCTCGACGTAAACAACGAGCCTGTACTGAAAGACGTGCTCACATTGGTCTCGTTCAAAAAGCAGTTGAAATAAGCCCTATTTGAGTAACTTCAAGCCCTCCTTGAAAGCCTGTTGATAACGGAGCAACACGTCAAGACGGTAGTTGAGCAGTGGCATAAAGACAGATAGCCCTATCAGGTCGTTGATTTGTTCGGGCATGTTGTAGACTACATAACCTTCCGAATGGGCGAAACGTTGAATGGGACCTATCCAGGCATCGCCCAACAACCAACCAAGACCCATTTTTACCCCTACCTTTTCTCACAGAAAATCACAGGCACACCCGAAGCCCTACGGATAAATCCACCCGATGAAGGTCACGATCTATACGCTCAACGGGTATGGCAACCCTGGTACGGCCATCGTCCCATGTGCGGTTGTTGATCCACCCGGCAAACAAGGAGCCCTTGAATCCCAGGTACATGTATTTATTCACACGAGATTCCACTCCAAACTCACACAGTCCGCCAATGGCTTTACCCGTGATATGATAATCTCCCATGGTCGAGTTCTTTTTCTTGTCGTATAGCACAGGGCCAACAGAAAAACCCATCATCAGCAAGGTATGATCCTTGAAAAGCTGCTTTTTTCTGAGAATCAATGGCCCACAATAGGTCAGCAACAGTTCATCTTCCCCATAGACATAATTCAGGTAAGAGTACCCACCCCCTTGATTTTCTGCGATATAATCATACTCCTTTGCGGTTTTGTATTGGTACAGGGTGAGACCCACCCCCCAATTTGGTGAGAAAAACCAGGCAGCATCAGCCCCTTTTGTTACGCTCAAGTACATCGCATCGCTGGGTACGACCAAGTCTCCACCACTGTTGCCGTCCGGATCCAATTGATAGCCAAATCCCACGTTGGCAGACAGTCGTATGCGTTGCCAGGATTTACCTTCAAGCAATTGCTTTTCTTGGTGGGCAGCAGCCAGCTCTTTTTGAAAATTCATCTTATACACATACACATCAGCCTGGTGTAGGGCGTAGCGTTTAACCGCTGCTACACTATTGGCCTTACTTGATTCTCCAATGGTGTAAAAAAGGCTGTCGTCACTGAATCCGACCACCTTGCAGGCAATGGAATCCCTGTTGACTGTCACGACCAGATCCTGAGATATGGCCAAAGCCGCAACCATCACTCCCAACAAAGTCAATAGAGGTTTTTTCATCGTTTTCCGAACTATTCGTTAAAAATGATACTGGAAACCAGGGAGATACAGGCGCGGTTTAGGCTCTTTGGCTGTTAATCATTTAATCAATGAACAACAACCTTACGCGTCATCTCTCCCTCTGATGTCTGAATGGTTACCAGGTAAAAACCGGCAGCCAACTCGATGGTCAGATCAGATGCCGTGGTTTTTTGGGCACAGATCACCTGACCGGAGAGGTTGCGTACCACGATATCGGCTGG
>DOBD01000082.1 GCA_003506275.1 Bacteroidales bacterium
GATGCCATCCCTTTGAAAAGGATGCCATCCCTACAGAAAAGGATGCCATCCCTGCAGAAAAGGATGCCATCCCTACGGAAAGGATGCCATCCTTTTCCAAAGAAGAAGTGGAGGCAGAGGAGGATCCGCTGATGCAGGAATCGGTTTTTCAGGTGTACACGGTGGTGTCTCATGTGAGGGATGCCCTTGAAAAGGGGGTGGTGGAGGTAGGATTGCCCATGTTTCAAACCTTGTTGCAGCGGGTGCTTTCCGTCACGGCCATCCCATTCTCCGGTGAGCCGGTGAGAGGCCTGCAGATCATGGGCTTGCTCGAAACCCGCAACCTGGATTTCAAAAACGTACTACTGCTGTCGGTCAACGAAGGCATGTTGCCCAGGAAAAGCGCTGAACTTTCCTTCATACCCTACAACTTACGTAAAGGCTTTGGGCTGACCACCGCCGACCACAAGGACTCCATCTTCGCCTACTATTTTTTCCGCCTGCTGCAACGTGCCGAAACCATCACCCTGGTCTACAACACCACCAGCGAGGGTATCAATCGGGGTGAAATGAGCCGCTTTATCCTCCAGCTGTTGGTCGAATCCAACCACCCCATCAAAACCTACCAGCTGCACACCCGACTGGGATTGAGCCCCTCACGCCAACTCAGCGTTGAAAAGACACCGGCCCTGCTCGCCCACATGAAAACCCGCTTCGACCAGGGCGCAAACGTCAAGAAACTGTCTCCTACCGCCATCAACACACTGCTGGATTGCTCGTTACGCTTCTATTTCAAGTACGTGATCGGCCTCGAGGAACCCGATACGGTGAGCGACGAAATCGACGGAGCCATGCTGGGCACCTTCTTTCACCACGCTGCCGAATACCTCTATACAGATCTGCTCTTACGCAGCATGAACCTGCCCGCCGGCCCGGTCGAAGTGGAAGCCGCCCGCAAAGCCAAAACCATCAACAAAGCCCTGGAAGCCGGTACAAACACCTCCAACGACAATCGCAGCAACACTCCCAACAACAATAACAACACCCCTCCCCTCAACGCCCTCATCACGGCCTCAAACCTTGAACCCTGGATCAAAGGCGAACGATCCATCGACCAACTGGCCGAACACGTGATGCGCATGGACTTTTTCAAACTGGAGCCAGGCGACAACACCCCGATTGACTACAGTGGAGAACAACTTATCCGCCACCGCCTGCTGACCCATTTCATCAAAACCCTGCTGAGACTCGACTCGGAGGCAGCCCCCTTCACGATGAAAGGCATGGAACGCTGGGTAGAGCAACCAGTCACGGTAGAAACCAGCCAAGGGCCCCTCACGTTCACGTTAGGCGGCATCATCGATCGCTTGCACGAAAAAGCCGGCGTGCTACACGTACTCGACTATAAAACAGGAGGTGATTCTAAAGAAATCAAGACCATTGAAGCCCTGTTCGAATCGTCAGGCGATCGGTACAACTATGGACTACAGATACTCCTCTACTGCGCCCTGTTGGCCGAACAACAAACGATGTACCCACAGCCCCTCAAGCCCGAACTGCTGTATGTCAACAAAGCAGGCGGAGAAACCTACAGTCCCGATGTGAAGGTGAATAAAGAAGTCGTGGACAATTATGCTCAATGGCACCAACCATTGATGGACAACCTGCGACTAACCCTCCAACACCTGTTCGACCCCTCCCTGCCCTTCACACAAACCCAACAGGTGAAAAAATGTGAATATTGCCCCTACAAGGGCATCTGTCAACGATAAGACAGACTATTTAGCCCTTCGCCACTTGTTTCATCCATAAATATCTGTAACTTTGTTCTCGCTGACGCCTTCCCAGATTCATATCGATTGCACAAAAGTCAGCGTAACAATTACTTACGATTAACCATTAAACGACTTCGTATGAAGAAAATTTTGACAGTCGTTGCCCTTTGCTTTGCATTGGCAGCAACAGCCGTTGCCCAGGAAAAAGGCATCGGTCTTCGTTTCAACGGCGGCTACGACAACGGAGCTGAAGTATCTTACCAACAAAACATGGGCGATGCCAACCGTTTGGAAGCCGACCTCGGCTTTGGAGCGTATGGAGGTTTTGCGCTGACCGGCATCTACCATTGGGTGTTCAAACTGGAAGATGTCACCGAAGGCCTGGCTTGGTACGTAGGTCCCGGTGCTGGTCTCCGCATCAACAGCAATGGATTTGGCGCTGGTATCGTCGGACAGATTGGTATTGAATACACCTTGCCTACCGCCCCCATCCAATTCTCCCTTGACTCCCGTCCCGGCATCATTTTTGGTAACGCCGGCTACAACGACTGGGGTGGTGCCTTCAGCATCCGTTACCGCTTCTAAAACGGTGACAGCCATACCAACGTGATGGCCACCACATAGCATACCTTGAGAGGTTGTACGAACAGGTACAACCTCTCATCTGTTAAACATAGCCAGCGTCCCAAGCCCAAAAAGCTCAATCCAAAGGCCCTTTCTTTTCCCCCATGACACTGATCGACAGCATCCGCGGCATCCGCATGGAGCCCTATGACTACCCCCTCGATGAAAGCCGCATCGCCAAGTTCCCCGTTGAACCCAGGGATGCCTCCCAATTGCTCCTTTACAAAGGGGGAGAACTAGCACACACCCGTTTCGATCAGCTGCCCCAACACCTGTCTGCCGATACCCTCTTGGTATACAACAACACCAGGGTCATCCACGCCAGGCTGTTATTCAGGAAGGAAACCGGTGCCCTGATTGAACTGTTCTGTCTTGAACCACTCGCACCATCCGATTACGCCATGGCCTTCCAAGCCACGGAACAGTGTGAATGGATGTGTTTCATCGGTAACCTGAAACGGTGGAAACAAGGAATCCTGCAACACAACCTGACCATCAAGGGTCAACCGGTTACGTTGACGGCCGAACGCGCCGAAGCCATCGACAACGCCCACCGGGTGCGGTTTTCATGGTCGGCCCCGGTACGTTTCGGCGACATCCTGGAAGCCGCCGGCCAAATGCCCATCCCGCCCTATCTCAACCGGGATGCAGTAAGCAGCGACGAAACCAACTATCAGACCGTCTATTCCAAGATTGACGGATCCGTGGCCGCCCCCACAGCCGGTCTCCATTTTACACCTGCCGTGCTGGAAGCCTTGGACAACAACGGAGTACGCCGCCGCGAAGTAACGTTACACGTAGGCGCTGGCACCTTCAAACCCGTACAATCCGATCAGCTAAGCCAACACAGCATGCACGCCGAATTCATTACCGTGGAACGCAGCCTCATCGAAGACCTGCTGACCCATGAAGGCCGCATAACCGCCGTAGGCACCACCTCCGTCCGTACCCTCGAAAGCTTGTTCTGGTTCGGTCACCAGCTGCTTAACAACCCCACATCGAAAGGCAATACGAAACAAAGCTCGAATAGCAGACCTGACAGTCAACAGCCCAACCATCAGTCTGACCATCAACCCGACGAATGGGTGCTCGACCAATGGTACGCCTACGCTGAAGCACCCAACGCCACTCCCACCCTACCCCAAAGCCTGAACGCCCTGCTGGCCTACATGGACAGCGCTGGATTGCAACGCTTTTCAGCCACCACCCGTCTGCTGATTGCTCCCGGCTACACCTTCAGGGTCGTCAACACCCTCATCACCAATTTCCATCAACCCAAAAGCACCCTGCTCCTGCTGGTATCTGCCTTTTTGGGCGGCGATCGATGGAAAACGCTCTACGACTACGCCTTGCAGCACAATTTTCGATTCCTGAGTTACGGCGACAGTTCCCTGCTGATGCCTTGATCCGGCAACTAACCACA
>DOBD01000206.1:0-648 GCA_003506275.1 Bacteroidales bacterium
AAATCGAAGCGGCCAGTATCACGAGGGCAGCTAACCATTTGCCGGAGAGTGAGATGTGTCGTCTGCCAGCAAGGGCGGTAAGTCCTCTGCCAATGTGAGCAGTTAACCATTTGCCGTAACGAAGGCAACGCTGGAAGTGGGTGGCGCCGATGACTGTTTGAACCGGCTGCCACAAGGACAAACGTGTTGTCCGTATGGATGTTGAATGCATATATGTGTAAGATCGTTAGTGACTATGTTGTTTACCTAAAGTAAGCACTATAGTTTCAACGTCTTAACACACAATGGCTAGCCAACAGCTGTCGACCAGTACGTTGGAGGGTTGAAGGGGGATAATCGGTGGTGGCAGGTTGTGTGCTGCCGGGTAAGATTGAGAACAGGATTGGAAGGTNNATGACCGTGGAAACCAGCTGTTTGACCGTGTTTTTGGTAACGGCTTCATCGATCACTGGGCTTAAGTTGTGTTCACAGCAAGTGTGGTGATGGTGATGGATAGTGACTGGGGATGACGGATTGGTCAAGGCATAGCAGGTGCCAGCGCAGTGGTCTGATGCGTTCTCTGTCATCAATTCCACCTCAAAAGGATGGCAACAGGCATCATGGCTGGCATGCTCCATCAACGTAGCGCCCGAAACCGAAACAGCTGAG
>DOBD01000206.1:688-6495 GCA_003506275.1 Bacteroidales bacterium
CAGTGGTGCCAGAGATGCGTCATTGAGCCGGCCAGAAAAATCAGGACGAACAGCAGGGCTGTGAAGCGTTGTATGTTCGGGCGACGGATCATATGATGAGTCCTTCATCGTGGCGTTTAGGGTGGAGCGTATCGGAGCGAAAGAGCTCGGCCTTGGTCAGCATGTCGTTGAGTGTTTTGAGGGCTATGCGGTTGACCAACTGATCGGATTGATACGCCAATCGAAGCAGGGTGGCACAATGACTGCGCTTGGATGAAGCCATGCGTCTGACNNTTTTCATAGGCTTTTTCTTCCTCCTCATTCAAATACGCGTCAAAGGCAACGGCTGAAACGCCCAAATACCCCAGGGATTGTTGGAAGTACTGGCTTTCGTTGACCGAGAGTTGATGATCGGCGTTAATCAGGGTCCAGATCAGCCTGGCGACGGCCAAGGCTTCATCGGCTGTATAGGGATTGACATCGATAACGGAAGGCGGTGTCAAGATCATAGTGCTTGATTTTCGGGGTGATACCTGTTTATTCAACGGATTCATGATTGACCTCAAGTTGTTTACCAAGGTAACACTATTATTTGGATAAAACAAACAGGGATGAGAGCTCCTTGAACAGTTCAACCTTGCAAGTTTCCATTGATTGAGGTGCGCCGAGTTCCTGTTCGAGGGATGTGACGCCTTTGTCAACGTAGCCACAAGGATTGATGGCGTGAAAAAAGCTGAGATCGGTATTGATGTTGAGCGCCAAACCGTGCATGGTGATATGACGGCTGCTCTTCACGCCTATTGCACAGATTTTTCGGGCCTTGCCAGGGATCTCAGCATCCAGCCAGACACCGGTAGCACCTTCAAGTCGACCGGCTTTCACTTCATGACCCGCCAAAAAACGGATAACGGCTTCTTCCAGCAGGTGGATGTATTGCTTGAGCCCTAGCTTTGCCTGTTCAAGGTCAATGATGGGGTAAACGACAATCTGACCGGGACCGTGATAAGTAATGTCGCCGCCTCTGTCAATCTTGAAAAAGGTGGCACCGCGTTCGGCCAGCTGTTGTTGGTTGATCAATAGGTTCTCGGCGGCACCACTTTTTCCCAGCGTGTATACGGGAGGGTGTTCACAGAAAACAGCCAGATTGGGATGGTCTTGCTTGCCTTCCGGATGAGTCAGTTTGGCTTGCACCCGTTGATTGAACAGCGTTGTCTGTTTTTCCCAGGCTTCGGCGTAATCAATGCGTCCCCAATCGGTATACTGAATCGTCATCGTGATACGGTTTTAGAAAAAATGGCTTACCTTTGTGTTGAGGGTGGTTGATCGGTCGCTTCGGTCGCTAACACCGGTCGCTTCGGTCGCAATGATCGGCCGCCATCCACGGGCAACACCACAAAAGTAGAGGAATCTGTCGTGATCGTGTGATTTTTTGATGATTTTTAAGATAAATACCTAGTAGTGATGAATACGCTTTGACATGAAACAGTCAATCACATGGTGGCCAATGGTAGCTGGTTTGCTGCTCATAGCCACATCCTGCCACACCAAATCCTCCGACAAGGAGGAAACATTGACCTTGGAAACGGCCTCGTTGTCGACCAAAGCGTTTATGAACAACGATACCGCCGGGTTGGCCCTCGAGCTGACATTGGCCCTGTCCTACCCGGCCGATTACCCTGATCGGCACATATTGGACAAGGTTCGTCACCAAGTAGTGGTTGATTATTTCCCTGAAGGGGCTGACACGGCTTTTTCGGATCCTGACGCCTTGCTTTCCGCCTACGCAGCCGACTATAAGCGCTTTTTCCTTGAATCGGAATCGGCCTATGCGGATGTATCGGGCGAAGGGGATTATTTCGAAGCCGAACCTTGGTACAACGATCAGAAACTGCTGGTCCGTCTTAACGAAGGCGGTTTATTTTCCTACACAGTGGCAACCGACAGGTTTTCGGGTGGCGCTCATGGGGAAAAGAAGTACGTCAACCGGGTCATTGATTTAACATCAGGCCTCAAGGTAACGGAAGACGATTTATTCACAGAGGAGGCTCAACCATTGATCATTGAGATGATTCAGCGTCAGTTGATGGACAACTATGAGCTGAATTCGGTGGAAGCGTTGGAGGAAATCGGCTTCTTCGATATATCCGAGATGAGCCTGAATACCAATTTCTATATCAGCGACAAGGGATTAACCTACACGTTCAATGAGTACGAAATCGCCAGCTATTCGGTTGGGGCTTCTGATGTCACTCTTTCGTTTAACAGCCTGGCCGGCTTCTTCAAAGAGGGCCACCCGTTGACGGCCTNNTCAACGAACTGACTATGAACGACTTGCTTCGCTCTTACTTCCCCACCCTTTCCGAGAAGCAACTGACTCAATTTGAGGCACTTGGATCCCTGTATTCCGATTGGAACGCAAAAATCAATGTCATATCCCGCAAGGACATCGACAACCTGNNNGATACACGACTGATGGATGTGGGTACAGGAGGTGGTTTTCCCGGCATTCCGTTGGCCATTCTCTTTCCTGATGTGTTGATTCACCTGGTGGACAGCATTGGCAAGAAATTAACGGTAGCCAGCGAGGTGGCCAAGGCCATCGGATTGACCAATGTGAGCCTGCGTCATTGTCGGGTGGAAGAGGAAAAAGGGTTGTTTGATTTTGTGGTGAGCCGTGCGGTGATGCCCCTTCCCGACTTGCACCGGCTGTGCCGCAAAAACATCGCCGGCGATCAAATCAACGCCTTGCCCAATGGCATCATTTGCCTTAAGGGGGGTGATTTGCAGGCTGAGTTGGCTCCCTTTCGGTCGGTGGCTACTGCCGTACCGTTNNGATTTACAGGCTGAATTGGCACCCTTTCGATCGGTGGTTACTGCCGTACCGTTGTCGACCTTTTTCAATGAAGCTTTTTTTGAAACCAAACAAGTGGTATACCTGCCGGTAAATACGCAACACGAACGTCAGCGAAAATCCTCGTTATGATAATCAAATCATTCACAGTCAACCCTTTCCAGGAAAACACCTACGTAGTCTCCGTCGATTCCGGGGAAACCATGGTGATTGACCCTGGCTTTTATTCCCCCAGTGAGGAGAACGCGTTTCTACGATACCTTGATGAGAATGGATTGACCGTAAAGATACTGGTCAACACGCACTTGCACATCGACCACGTGTTGGGTAATGCGTTCATTGAGCAACGCTTTGGCATTAAGGCTTTTGCGCACGATGGGGATGGTTTCTGGCTGAACGGTCTTGAAGCTCAGGGGCGCATGTTCGGTTTGCCCTTGCGTGGCGAGAAACCTTCGATTGGCTTGTACCTCAGGGAGGGCGATAAGGTTTCGTTGGGGACAGAGGTTTTCGAGGTGTTTGAAGTTCCCGGGCATTCTCCGGGTAGTATTGTGCTATACAACCGTCTTCAGAACTGCCTGTTTGCCGGTGATGTCTTGTTTGCTGGCAGTGTGGGGCGGTCAGACTTGGCCGGTGGCGATTACGCTGTCCTCATCAAGGGCATTAGCGACAAGCTCCTGACCCTGCCTGATGATACGGTAGTGTACAGTGGTCATGGTCCCTCCACCACCATTGGCAGGGAAAAATCGAGCAATCCTTTTCTGTAATTGTTTGTCATTGTTGACTTCACTTAGTGGGGTTTTTGAAGCTGCGAAGTGTCGTGGACGGGGGAGCTGTGGGGTTTGGTGGACGGGGGGTCTGCAGGGTTTGGTGATTTTATCTGCATGAAGGCAGTCATTATGTCATGTATTTTTGACAAATACCTGCCATTATGACATACTAACTGAAGAGCGTTAAATGAATGGTTATATAGTTGTTTACCTGATACTTAGATTATTCATAAGCAATATGTGGGCATATCTTATCGATTTTCTGCGTGGTTTTTCTCTTTCACGAGCCTCACTTCAACGACCTTCTATTTATTGGCACACGGTTTGTCGTAGTATGAATGAAGCCGGTTGATGATCCGGTTAACCACAACAAACAATTAACGTACTAATTAGGAGGACACCATTATGTTAGCAACCATCAAACGCCAAAACCCTTTCTTCCCCGTACTGAACGACTTCTTTGGGGATAACTATCTGAATGACAGTGACTGGAATACCAGCCCCGCCGTAAACATCGCTGAAAACAAGGAAGCGTTTCGTATCGAGGTAGCCGCTCCCGGCCTGAACAAGGAAGATTTCAAAATCAATGTGGAAAAACGTGTGCTAGAGATTTCATCTGAAAAATCAAGCACCAAGGAGGAAAACAATGAAAATGAACGGTATTACCGGAAGGAATTCCTGTACGCCAGCTTCAAACGAACCTTCTCACTTCCTACGTACGCCGATACCGATAAGATCAGCGCCACGTACAAAGACGGCATCCTGTGTGTCAACGTCCCCAAAAAGGAGGAAGCCAAGGAAAAGCCCATCCGTGTGATTGACATTGAATAACGTAAGAACACGTTCCTTATTTTTAAGGAAGCTTCACTAATGACATGGGATGCAGCCCCGCCAGGGTTGCATCTTTTGTTTTAGGCTCCCCTAGTTTTCATGAGTGGTTCCTTTATTCTGATAACGTAGCAGGCTGCGGTAGGAATGGAAGCCCGCTCTTTCCGCCAACGCCGATTTGGTCAATATGGCATTTTCTGGCTGCTTGACCAATTGTTTGAACGTTTCGTAGCGATAACCGTTGATGAAACACGAATAATTCATCTGATACGTCTCATTGATAAACACAGACAGAGTGGTTCGGTTGACAGTAAGCTCAGCCGCCAAGTCGGCAATACGCAAATCAGGATTCAGATACGGTTTGTTTTCAGACATAAATTGTTCAAAGTTCTGCTTATTTATCCCCTTTACAGTAGCATCATCAGACAGTTGTCCCTCATCTGACAGTTGTCGGTCATCTGACACGGCGTTTACTCCAGACTGACAGACTGAATCCAACCCTTCCGGCCTATACACAAAACGCCGCCATTGAATGACGTATACACTGAGATAGATATTCAAAGCAATGATTAAACTGCCTTGAATATACAACCAGACAGACAAGAAAATGTCTTTACGCGACAAGATGGCTCCCAAAAAAGGAACGACAACAAGGGAGGCTGAGGCAAAAAGCAGCCAAAAAACCCATGACAGTCTGTTCGTAGCATCATTGGCACTGTAATTAATCACAGCACGACGGTATGAGCTCAATCGTTGAAAGCCCATGATCGTATACAGCAAGCTCAAGACCAGTCGCATCCTCATGCGGTTTCCGGCTAGCCAAAGGAAGTAATCATACGAGGCGTCCATTTGTTGACCTAGTGTAGCGAAACAGTCAATTTGTACTTTTTTTGGGGTCAACAACGAGGCAACCAGTAAAACGAGGGTAATAAATACGGGTACAAAATAATGAATCCGACTAAACGACTCGCGAGCATCGATTTTGGTGGCTTCAAAAATAAGTTGGTACAAAAAAACGGGCATGATCAGAAACGACAGCATGGCCAAGTGATGCGTATAAATAAAGCCTGCCGGATGATAATAGCACTGATAAAAGGTAGCCCAGGTGAAGCCGGTAGCGAACAAATAGGCGATTAAAATGCTGTGGGGCCTTTTTGTTGGAGCATGCACCCTATTGATCGCAACAACAACCAGGGTAACGACCGACGCCAAGGCCGGCAACAACAGCAAACGGGTAATTTCCATATGAAGTCGAACGGTGTGGGGTCTGACATCAACGCAGCCCAGCACCAATGGGGGCTAGAGGATTGATTCAACCACTTCGGCAAAGGTAGTATTTAATTCAAAAACCCAAAAAAAAGGATGGCATCCCTTCGGAAAGG
>DOBD01000035.1 GCA_003506275.1 Bacteroidales bacterium
CTGTCGATCAATCCTTTCCTTCATTGACTGGCTGGCTGGACAAGGTTCACCTTCATCTAGGGTATGGAGGCTGCGGCCCCATTTGGTGGACGGAAAACAACGATGTGAAGCAGCACGTTTATGGGTTGCTGGATGCATCCCTTTCGTTAAGCCGTCAGCGCCTTTCCCTTCAGTTATGGGGAAAGAACCTCTCCAATACCNNTTTTATTTTGTCTCCATGGGGCATGCCTTCCTGCAAAAGGGAAAGCCCCTTCAAGCAGGCCTCACGCTGTCGTGGCGGCTGGATACCTCCTCTTGAAACCTACTCACTTAAAACCCTATACAATTATGTTTAATCGTTTTTTATTCCTTGCATCTTTGTTGGTGCTCAGTGTTGGTTTTATGGCTTGTGAAGAAGCTGATACGGACGATGGTACACAACAAGTGACTGCCGCATCCTATTCGGGTACGTTGNNCTGTCAGCGACTCGATTGTCTCGCCCGATTCATGCGTGACCGCCGCATCCTATTCGGGTATGTTGTCGGTCGATCAATTGGATACCACTATCTACGAGACAGACAGTGTTATTGTGACCATTGAACCCTTGACTGATAGCACAGAGGCAGTTTCCACCACCCATGTGCGCATTGTCATGCATCAAGTGCGTTTTTCACCCAGAATGCCCATAGCTCTTGACATGACCATCAATGAAGTGGCCTACGTGTCAGGAGATAATGGTGTAGCCCTGAGTGGAGACAGCATCGTGCCTGTTGCTATGGGTGGCCCGTTTCCGACGTACATCATCACCAACCTGCAAGGCCTGGTTAAAGACAATGAACTGACCTTGTCCATGAAATGTGGCCGTTATCCGCTGACCTATTCGGGTAGCTTGCTGATTGAGCCTGCCTCTCATTGATGGGTTCCATTTCGTTATAGACCATCGGTTGTACAATCGATGGTTTTTTTGGCTTGCCGTGTAAATAAATAGTTATAAAAATGCGTAGTAAGTGTACATAATATAAAATTAGTATTATCTTTGTGGTGGACTTGAGGCATGGATTTCCCCTATTGAAAAAGACTGATTGATCCGGTTGGAAACAGTGACATGTATCCGTGAAAGGATGGGAAAGCCAAGGGCCCAAAACTAACCTTAACCATCACAACTATGAAAAACACTGTTTCTCTGATTCTTTTCTACTTGTTGATTCAGGCGACCGGCCTGCTTGCCGGTGGCGTGGCTGCGCAATCCTCAGCCAGCGACACCTTATGTTGGACGTGGGAGGTCACGACCACTGTCAGTACTCAAACCAAAACCTGTACATTGGATTACATGGACAGTCTGTGGATGGACTGGGGTGACGGTACGGTTGAATGGTTGCCCGATTCGCTGAGTCATACGGTCATCAGCCATGTGTACCCTCAACCTGGCAACTATGCTTGTGTGGCTGCTGCCAACAACCTCTCGTATTTTAAGGCTGACTCTCGCCGGTTACTGTCGTTGAATGCCCTCAAAGCACCCAGGTTGCTGTATCTCAGTTGTACCAGTAGTCAGTTGACTGGCTTGGATTTGTCGGCCAACACCTTGTTGACGACCTTGTATGTGGGCAGCAACGACTTGACTCAACTGGATCTTGCTGCCAATGTGTGGTTGGAGACGTTGACCTGCTCTGACAATCAATTGACCAGTCTGGACCTGTCCGGTCTGCCAGCCTTGAAGAAGGTGACCTGTCACACCAATCCCTTGACAACACTGAGTGTCCATTCGTCTGGTGCCTTGAATTATCTTTCCTGTGGATCTTGCAGTTTAAGTACATCGGCCCTTGATACCTTGTTTAAGCGATTACCCACACTGACCACACCATCAACCAGCCAGAATCTGTTGTTTGCCAACAATCCGGGTAGTGAAACTTGCCAACCGTCGGTGGCTGTGGCCAAACAGTGGACATTGGAAAAGGTGGTGACCAAAAGTGTGGTGTCCCTACCTACCACCAGTGTCAAAGTGGGAGATACCGCTGTTGTAGCTATGACGTTGACGAATAGGGGGCCGGTGGTGGCTTTCGAAGTTGATGTGCTGTTGCCGAATGGATTGGTACTGGATACAGTAAGAACGAGTCTGGTACCGGGCCGTAAAAGTCAACACGTGTTGTCGGTGGCCAAGACCTCGGCCACAACCAATCAGTATAAGATTATGGCGTATTCCTTGACCAGCAAAGATACGTTGAAGGGTTGTGACGGTGCTGTTGTCAATCTTTACCTGGTAGCGGCTGATACAGTACGGACCTATACCCTCGATTTGAAAAAGGCTGTATTGGTAGACACGGCGGCTCAGGCGCTTGATGTGTCTCTGAGCGATGGCAAGTTGACCGTCCTTCCCAGGTATACGCCTGGTGATGCCGATGGGGACAACCTGGTCAATGTGACTGATATCGTTTGGTTGGTCGCTGCCATCAACGGCAGACCCCCGGTGGGTTTTCAGGCTGCTGCCAGTGATCTGGACGGCAACGGTAGTTGGAATGTGGTCGATATCGTCCAGCTGGTCGATCTGATCCATGCTGCCGAGTATACGCCCATCATGCCTGCAGGTTGTCTGCCAGTCAACAATGCTCCGCTTGCCGGGTCTCCTGGCACCACTTTGACCAACCGGATACCCAGTAGTGTGCGTTTGAGCCGGATTTATGAAGCCTTGCCGACCAATACTGGCAACCACGTTTACCTCAGACAAAGCGAAACGGATCCTTATGCGTTGCACCTGTGCCTGGATAACAAGGATGTGGTGCAAGCCATGCAAGTGGATGTGGTGCTGCCTCAAGGTGTGACCATGACCCCCTCCTCCGCCAAGGTGGTAGGAACCAGGACCTCCAAACATGCTTTGTCCTGTTTGCCGGTGGCAGGTTCAGCTAATCGCTACCGTTTGTTGTTGTGGTCTATGTCCATGGGGCAGATGCTGGGCGGTTGTGAAGGGCCCTTGTTGACCGTGCGATTGACACCATCGAAGGCTGTCGTTGGAAAAGAGGGCCTGGCTGATAGTTTGACGGCTTTTGTGGAGCAGGCGGTCTTGACAAGTGATGATTACCTCACCTTACCCAGCATAACGTATGATCGTCCTCTGTCGTTTCAGTCAATCATTGACGAGGCCACGGTTGAGGTGTGGTCTGAGGCTCCAGGACAGTTGTGGGTTCATGGTAGCAATCTGGGTCGTATCCAGGTGTATACACCAGACGGTCTGTTGGTTAAGGCTACGCAGGGCAAAGGGATGACAGATCATCACCTTACGCTCAGGCCTGGATTGTACCTGGTTGACATTGAACGGCTGGATCAACCCAGGATTCACCGGAAAGTATTGATTCCATAAGTTGTCATCTTGTCAGTATTCAATGGGCTGCCATCGCTGTATTGAGCCTTTTTGTCAGTCATTGATCCGTGCCAACCCTTGTTCCAGGTTTGGCACGGATTTCGCTTGAGTGTCTGTGTCGGTCATCTTAAGACCGTCAACTATATAAAAAGCGGGGAAACCCGGCAACGATATCATCTCAATCATTAACTCAAAAAATTATCGCTATGTCATTAAAACCTCTATCTGACCGTGTGCTGGTCAAACCGGCCGCTGCGGAACAAAAAACTGCGAGCGGCATCATTATTCCTGATTCTGCCAAAGAAAAACCGTTGAAAGGTGAAGTGATGGCCGTAGGCCCAGGCACCAAGGACGAAACGATGCAGGTTGCCGTTGGTGATGTTGTGTTGTATGGCAAGTACGCCGGCACCGAAATCGAAGTGGACGGTGAAAAGTTGCTTATTATGCGTCAGTCAGACATTCTTGCAAAATTTTAAAAACGAAATACGACTATGGCAAAAGAGATTAAATTCAACATGGAAGCCCGCGATTTGCTTAAAAGCGGGGTTGATCAATTGGCAGATACCGTCAAGGTGACCTTGGGTCCCAAAGGACGTAACGTCATCATAGAAAAGAAGTTTGGTGCCCCCCACATCACCAAGGATGGGGTTTCGGTCGCCAAGGAAATTGAGCTTGAAAACCCGTTTGAAAACATGGGTGCCCAGTTGGTCAAGGAAGTGGCCTCCAAAACCGGTGATGATGCCGGTGATGGTACGACCACGGCTACTGTGTTGGCTCAAAGTATTATCCGCGAAGGCCTCAAGAATGTGACAGCTGGTGCCAATCCCATGGATCTCAAACGTGGTATTGACAAGGCGGTTAGCGCTGTTGTGGCCAACATCAAGGCTCAATCCAAGGAAGTGGGTGACAATTTTGACAAGATCGAACAGGTGGCACGCATCTCGGCCAACAACGATCCTGAAATTGGCAGCCTCATTGCTGAAGCCATGAAGAAGGTGTCCAAAGAAGGTGTCATCACCATCGAGGAAGCCAAGGGTACTGATACCCATATTGATGTAGTGGAAGGTATGCAGTTTGACCGTGGTTACCTCTCCGCATACTTCGTGACCAACGCCGAAAAGATGGAAGCCGAATTGGAAAATCCGTTTGTGTTGATCCATGACAAGAAGATTTCTTCTCTCAAGGAAATGCTTCCCATCCTCGAGGCCGCTGTTCAGACCGGTCGTCCGTTGTTGATCATTGCCGAAGATATCGATGGAGAAGCGTTGACAACTCTAGTGGTAAACCGTCTGCGTGCATCGTTGAAGATTTGTGCCGTCAAGGCTCCGGGTTTTGGCGACCGTCGTAAGGAAATGCTTCAGGATATTGCCATCCTGACGGGTGGTACCGTGATTTCCGAAGAACAAGGTTTGCAATTGGAAACGGCTACCCTGGATATGCTGGGTACGGCTGAAAAGATCACCGTTACCAAGGATGATACGACCATTGTCAACGGTAAGGGTGGCAAGGACGCCATCGCTGATCGCGTTGCCCAAATCAAGGCTCAGATTGCCAAGACGACATCAGACTATGATCGCGAAAAACTGCAGGAACGTCTGGCCAAACTGGCTGGTGGTGTTGCTGTGATTAAAGTAGGTGCCGCTTCCGAAGTCGAAATGAAAGAAAAGANNACCCGCGCTGCCATCGAAGAGGGTACTGTTCCCGGAGGTGGTGTGGCTTACATCCGTGCGTTGTCTGCCCTGGAAGGCCTGGTCGGTGCCAACGAAGATGAAACCTTGGGCGTCCGTATCGTTCGCAGGGCCATTGAGGAACCGCTGCGCCAGATTGTACAGAACGCTGGTAAGGAAGGCGCTGTCATTGTCCAGAAAGTCATCGATGGCAAGGACGACTACGGTTACAATGCTCAAACGGATACCTACGAACACTTCTATAAAACCGGTGTCATCGATCCGGCCAAGGTGACACGTGTGGCCTTGGAAAATGCGGCTTCTATCGCCAGCATGTTCCTGTCTACCGAATGTGTCATCACCGATAAAAAGGAAGAAAACCCGGCTCCGGCCATGCCCGCTGGTATGGGCGGCATGGGTGGCATGATG
>DOBD01000049.1 GCA_003506275.1 Bacteroidales bacterium
CTACCGTGGTATCCGTCACCGTATTGGTTTGCCGCTGAGAGGCCAAGGCACCAAGAACAACGCACGCACCCGCAAGGGCAAGAAGAAGACCGTTGCCAACAAGAAGAAGGCTACCAAGTAATCGGGCTATCTTGAACAACATCCGCATTTAATTAAGTACTGATATGGCAAAGAAAACAGTCGCAGCTAAAAAAAGAAATGTAAAAGTAGATGCAATCGGACAAGCACACATCCATTCATCCTTCAACAACATCATCGTATCCCTTGCCAATGGCAACGGCCAGATTATTTCATGGTCTTCCGCCGGCAAGATGGGATTCAGAGGTTCGAAGAAGAATACCCCTTATGCAGCCCAAATGGCCGCTCAGGATTGTGCTAAAGTCGCATTCGATCTTGGCTTGAGAAAGGTCAAGGCGTATGTCAAAGGACCCGGAAACGGACGCGAATCTGCTGTACGCACCATTCATGGTGCCGGTATCGAAGTGACAGAAATCATAGACGTCACTCCGATTCCCCACAACGGATGCCGCCCTCCCAAACGCAGAAGGGTCTAACCTAATCGGAACCGGTTGCCCGGCACTTTTCCTGTCAACCGGATCCACTCAACTGGAATAAACTAAGTATTAATTCCTGGACCACGGAGGTCGTGTCAATGATTGCGCACGTAGCGACTGCACCACTCCGGATTCAGCTTTTTCAATCAAACAATGGCTAGATATACTGGACCAAAAACAAAAATCGCCCGCAAGTTTGGGGAACCCATCTTCGGCCCCGACAAGGTGTTAAGCAAGAAAAATTATCCCCCGGGCATCCATGGCAACAACCGTCGGAAAAAAACATCCGAATACGGTATCCAGTTGCGCGAAAAACAAAAGGCCAAATACACCTACGGCGTTTTGGAAGCTCAATTCCGTAACTTGTTCGAACGCGCCTCCCGTACCAAGGGTGTCAAGGGTGAAGTGTTGCTGCAGTTGCTCGAAGCTCGTCTGGACAACGTGGTTTTCCGCCTTGGTTTTGCACCAACCAGGGATGCCGCCCGTCAGCTGGTCAGCCACCGTCACATTGTCGTTGATGGTAAAGTCGTCAACATTCCTTCTTATTCACTCAGGCCCGGTCAAGTTGTCGGTGTGCGTGAAAAAGCCAAATCACTCGAGATTATCAACAATTCCTTATCTGGTTTCAACCACAGCAAGTACCCTTGGTTGGAATTTGATCAGTCCTCGAAGTCCGGTAAGTTCCTGCACATGCCTGAACGTGCCGACATCCCTGAAAATATCAAAGAACAACTGATCGTTGAATTGTACTCAAAATAATACTTGATTTAATGGCACTATTAGCATTTCAAAAACCCGAAAAGGTGATCATGCTTGAGGCAGACGAAACATTCGGCAAGTTCGAATTTCGTCCCTTGGAGCCTGGTTTTGGCATTACCATAGGAAATGCCTTGCGCCGCATTCTTCTGTCTTCCCTTGAAGGATACGCCATCACCTCCATACGCATTGATGGTGTGGAACATGAGTTCTCCTCCATTCCCGGTGTATTGGAAGATGTGACCAACATCATACTGAATCTGAAACAGGTTCGCTTCAAGCAAATGGTGGACGAGTACGAAACAGAAAAAGCCATCGTGGCTGTTTCCGGCATGACGGAATTGAAAGCAGGTGACTTGGGCAAGATGTTTACCAGTTTCGAGGTCTTGAATCCCGAGTTGGTGATTTGCCACATGGATCCTACAGCGGCTTTCCAACTGGAAGTGACCATCAACAAGGGCAGGGGCTATGTGCCCGCTGACGAACTTCAGATTACGGCCACCGATGTGAATGTCATTCCCATCGACGCCATCTTCACTCCGATCAAGAATGTCAAGTATGCCATCGAGAACTTCCGCGTTGAGCAGAAGACCGACTACGAAAAGTTAGTACTGGATATTCAGACAGACGGTTCGATTCATCCCAAGGATGCCTTGAAAGAAGCCGCTAAAATTCTCATCCATCACTTCATGTTATTCAGCGACGAAAAGATCACGCTGGACACAGCAGAAGTAGACGGAAGCGAAGAGTTTGACGAAGAAATCCTTCACATGCGTCAGCTGCTCAAATCCAAACTGGTCGATATGGATCTTTCTGTCAGGGCCCTCAATTGTCTGAAGGCTGCCGACGTGGAAACCCTTGGCGAATTAGTGGTCTTCAACAAGACTGACTTGTTGAAATTCCGCAATTTCGGTAAGAAATCGTTGACCGAGCTGGAAGATTTGCTGGAAAGCCTTAACCTCTCTTTTGGCATGGATATTGCCAAGTACAAATTAGATAAAGAATAAGAACGATGAGACACAATAAAAAATTCAATCATTTAGGCCGTCAAGCCGCTCACCGTAGCTCGATGTTGTCGAACATGGCAGCTTCGTTGATTACGCACAAGCGCATTTTCACGACAACGGCCAAAGCCAAAGCCCTCAAACTGGTGGTTGAACCCCTGATTACCAAATCCAAGGACGACTCGACAGCCAGCAGACGCCACGTGTTCAGCATTTTGCAGAACAAGGAAGCCGTCACCGAACTGTTCAAAACCATCGCCCCCAAAGTGGGTGACCGTCCCGGTGGTTACACCCGTATAATCAAAACAGGTTTCCGTCAGGGAGATAATGCCCAGATGTGTTTCATCGAATTGGTT
>DOBD01000110.1 GCA_003506275.1 Bacteroidales bacterium
CCTGCGTTGAAACATGTCACGGACCCTACGCTAAGCCCCAGCTTTATCCAGGCGACAACCGAGCGTTACAAAAGCTTGCAGGACGCCTACGAACGGACGCGTCGCAAATCGGATTACTTATCGTTGAAAGAAGCCAGAGCCAACGCCTATCCCATCGATTGGACGCGTGAAACCATCAATAAGCCGGCTCAGATGGGCTTGCAACACTGGACCGACTACCCCCTGGAGAGCATCGTTCCCTACATTGACTGGACGTTCTTCTTCTATACCTGGGACATCAGGGGCCGTTATCCCGAAGTGCTTGATCACCCGGAAAAAGGACAAGTCGCCCGCAAGTTGTTTGAAGATGCCCAGGCTTTATTGGCTGAACTGGTGGCAGGTAAGCAACTCAGGGGCAGGGCCGTTATCGGCTTTTTCCCGGCCCAATCGCAGGGCGACGACATTCTGGTAGACAAGGACGGTAAGCGATTCACTTTCTATCAACTCAGGGATCAACGCAAACGCACTGAAGGAGAATACAATGTCTGTTTGTCGGATTTCATTGCGCCCGTTGAGTCAGGCGTGCAGGATTACATGGGCGGTTTCGTTTGTTCGGTGGGCCAGGAACCTGCCGATTTGTCCCGTAAGGCCAGAGAAGCAGGTGATGATTACACCTCCCTGCTTATCGAGACGCTCTGTGACCGGTTGGTTGAGGCCTTTGCCGAAAAAATGTTCTACGATGTGCGCACGACCTATTGGGGGTATGCACCGGATGAAGTGAGCAGCAACGAAGACCTGATAGCCTCCAGGTACCGGGGTATTCGTCCGGCCATCGGNNTATCCATCCTGTCCCGACCACAGTGAAAAGGAGCGGTTGTTCCGCCTGTTAGAAGCTGAGGCGCGCATCGGCACAACCTTGACCGAAAGCTTCATGATGCAACCGGCCTCCTCGGTGAGTGGTTTCATGATGGCCAGCCCGCACGCTCAATTCTACAACATCCTGCACCTGACCAAAGACCAGGCCGCCGATTACTTCAAACGCAAGGGCACGGAGGTGGAAACCCTCAAGCAATTGATTATCTGATCGATTCATCAGCTAAACACCATCTATTTGGCCCTGGCTTTCTGATATGTCTTGACCTCCTGTTTCAATTCGGGAGCCAGCAGGTAAAGTCCGATGAGGTTGGGCACAGCCATGGACAATACCAACATGTCGGAAAAGTCGATGATGTTGGTCAAGCTGGTTGTGGTGCCGACGATGATCATAAGCAGGAAGATTACCTGGTACACTTTTTCGGCCCAGATCCGTTTGCCGGTGAGCCGTTGGCTAAGGCCACCGAATACGTAGTCAAAGCCCTTGGTTCCGTAGTACGACCAGCCGATCAAGGTGGAGTACACAAACAGGAACATACACAATAGCAACACATAGGGAGCCCAGGCGCCCAAGGTGGAAAAGGCAGCTGAGGTCAATTGAGCCCCTTCGAGTTGAGCCTCGTTGTGATAAACCCCGGTAAAAATCAGGGTGAGCGCTGTCAATGTGCAGATCACCACGGTGTCGATGAACGGTTCCAACAAGGCGACATAGCCTTCAGTGACCGGTTGTTTTGTCTTGACCGTCGAGTGGGCGATGGCTGCCGATCCGATGCCGGCTTCGTTGGAGAAGGCTGCTCGCCTGAATCCCATGATGAGTACGCCCACAAAACCACCTTTGGCCGCCTCTGGGGAAAAGGCACCGTTCCAAATGGCAAGCAAGGCATCGCCCAGGTGTGTAATGTTGACAGCAATGATAATCAGGCACATCAACACATAAAGAACGGCCATGAAGGGAAACAGTCGTCCGCAGACAGCAGCGATGCTTTTGATACCCCCTAGAATAACGAGGGCCGTCAAGACAGCTAAACCTATTCCGACCCACAACCCATGGGGTGCGAGGATAGGGAAAACGGTGGATAGTTGGGCATGAATCTGGTTGGACTGGAACATGTTGCCGATGCCGAAAGCGGAGAGTGCGATGATAAAGGCGTATAGATAGGATAAAAAGGAACCGATGCGTGGCAACCCCATTTTCTTAAGCCCGTCCTTGAGGTAGTACATGGGTCCACCGGAAACCACCCCGTTTTCATCGATTCGACGGTATTTGACACCCATGGTGCATTCGGCAAATTTGGACGACATGCCCAATAGCCCGGCCACGATTATCCAAAAGGTTGCACCGGGTCCCCCCAAACTGATGGCAACAGCCACGCCGGCGATATTACCCAGGCCAACGGTTGAGGAGAGTGCTGTTGCTACTGCCTGGAAATGGGAGGTATTGCCTTGTCCTGCATGGCGTTTGTCCATTCCAAGGGCTAGTTGAACACCGTGTTTGAAGCCCCTGATGTTGATGAATTTCAAATAGAGGGTAAAAAAAAGACCCCCGGCAATAAGCCAGACCACGATGAAAGGTACGGGGGCGCCCAGGTTCATGCCCATGGCGGCAAAGGGGTCCCAAAATAAAACCTTGCCCAACCCTTCTACCAGGGGGGCTACATAGTGGTCGATGTTGTGAGTCATGGTAAATTAGGTATTTGTATCGAAGTATCAGGAGCGGCCTGAGCGGCGGATGAGTTCGCGGATAGTCACTTTGAGGGGCTCTGATTCCATCAGTGTTTCCAGGGTGAGGTGCATTCTGTAGCGCCAGTAGTGTCTGGGGTTGGAAGGCTGGTTGATGCGTTCTGTGCCGGGGTTGGGGTTGCGCAACAGGGCATCGACAGCCATCCAGTCTTGCCAGGGCAGGATAACCCACATGGCCGGTGACGCCAGATGCTGGGCCAAAATCTCCCTGGCGATTTCGGGCGTGCACTCAGTCGGTGTGACGCCTGGTTTCCAAAGCATTTGCCGGTAATAATGGGCCGTAGCTTCGGGATCTTCCGACCACCAGGCCCTAAGGGGGGCTAAATCGTGGGTTGAGGTCGTGCAGACCGACAAGTAGGGGATGGCGTTCAGGTTTTCGAAACGTACCCCCATGCGTTTGGGCATGCGTTGGATTTCCAAACTCAGTATGTGCAAACGGTTCATGACTTCGGGCACACACTCCGGTATCATGCCCAGGTCTTCACCACAGGCCAACATCCGGGAAGCTTGCACCAGGGGTGTGAGTTTGGTTAAGGCCTGCTCTTTCCAAAAATCGTTGTGACGATGGTAGAAAAAAGCATCGTGCAGGTGGCGGTAAACGGCTTGTTGATCGGAGGTCAGTTCGCTGAAGCGGTGGCTGTTCATACCGTTGATGCGGGGGTGAAGGCGGTCGGGCTGGTTGGCGTCGTGAAGGAACAACACTTCCTCGCACAGGCTGAACAAGCCTTCCTGTAGGTCCACATCAGCCGGATGCTTGCACAGGTGCGCCTTGATGCGTTGCTGTGTGTTGAATGCCGTTTTTAAAACGTACAGACCTGGTTTGTCTTTTTTCACAAAGGCCATGGCCCTGCTTATGTTGTGCCCAAAGAGGGTGTTCAGCGTTTTCAGGTTGAAACGGGCTACCGTCAGTTCGTTGGCATCAGGGCAACCCATCGCCTCCAGTTCCTGTGGAGAATACGGCATGGCTGGATTGAATTGGCCCAGCAGACCTCTCACGGCGTGTTCGGGAATTTCCCAGATGCGGAAGAAACCCAGGATGTGGTCGATGCGGAAAGCATCCATGTACAGGGCCATGTGAGTGAAACGCCGCTTCCACCAGTCGTAATCGTCCTGAGCCATGCGTGCCCAGTTATATGAGGGGAAGCCCCAGTTTTGTCCGGTAGGCGAAAAGCTATCGGGAGGGGCGCCCACCTGTACGCTGGGGTTGAATAGTTCGGGTTGGTACCAGGCTTCCACGCTGTGGCGGTGTACCCCGATGGGTATGTCACCTTTAAGTACGACGCCTTTGGTGTGCGCATAGTCCCTGACCTGTTTGAGTTGTTTGTGCAGGAGGTATTGCGTGAATCGGTGCCGTTGAATCGTGTTGTGCCAGGGTTGCCTGGTGTCACAGAGTTCGGTTACAAGGCCTGTGGAGCCCTGTTTGTAAGGCCCCCAGGTCGAGGGGTCCGGTGATGATTGGCTATCCCTTAGATAGGCGTAGGCTGCATAAGGATCCAGCCAATCCTGGTGTTCCCTGGCAAAGGCCAGGTATTCATCGGAAAACAGGAGGCCATTCGTTTCCTTTTCCTGTTCAAACAGCGCTTCAATATAGGCGCTCTTTAGTCGCCAGGCCGCTTCGTAGTCTAGATCTGACAGCGTGTTCAGGCGTTGCCCTTCAGCCGTGAAGCCGTCCTGCAAGGCTGTGTCCTTTAAAGGAGGCAGGTCGGCCGGAGCCAGGTACATGGGGTGTAAGGCATGAACGGAGACGGCGTTGTAGGGGTACGAATCTTCCCACGTGCCCTTGCTGGTGGTGTCGTTGATGGGCAACAACTGGATGATCTGTTGGTCAGTGTCGGCCACCCAATCGACCAGGCGCAGCAGATCGCCGAAGTCGCCGCAGCCCCACGAACGTTCAGAGCGAAGGGAAAAGACAGGTATGGCCAGGCCAGCTCCCCTCCAAGGTACTTCCTGGTAATGACAGGTAAGACCGGTCTCCACTTGCAGCACGTGGGGAAGGTTACTGTGGAGGTGTATAACACGAGGCTCGCCCCATTCCCAGGCTACCACTTGACCTGTCGAGCGATCGATGAGCACAAATTTGTAATGAAAGACAGGAGGAAGAGTGGCTGTATCCAGGCTGACACGCCATTCAGGGTATTCCCCCGGCAACATGGATACCGCGTGCCTGGGATCCCAATGGCCTAGCAGGTTGGTGTCACCGGACACGCCCACCCTCATCGACGGGCGTACCTGTGGAGCAAAAACGTTGATTATCAAGTGACCTCCCTCGTAGGACAAGGCTTGCCCCGCATCCGGAACGGTCAACAAACTGTCCGAAAAAGCAGAGGAGGCCATCAGTGCATTTTCCGGTTCAGGTTGCCAAAAGTCGCTCACACGCACCGTTGTTGCATCAGGTGGCAGACTGAGGTGGCGGGGCCGACCCCATTCACGTCGCAAAATCCGATCACCCTCCCTGACCAGGTACTGATAGATCAGGTCTTCGCACGGTTCGTGTTCCAGGTCCAGTTCCCAGTGACCCTCCCCGATGTGATACATGGCTGGTGCCGTCAACAGGTTGCCATCACCCGTAGGTAGGGTGTTGCCACAGAGTGCAATTTCCTGTCCAGGTTGCGTGAAATAGTGGATATGGAAATGAACTGTCATGCCTGATTATCTCGTCATGTCCCTCGTTAGAATCCGAAGCCCTCCAGTTGAACGTCTTTCTTTACTTCGTCCACAAAGGCCTGTGCTTCGAGTTGAACGGGATTACCTTCCACATGAATGGCTTTGTAGGGTACGGCTGGACAGACGTACTCACAGCCTCCACAGCCCACGCAGATGGCTGGATCAACGGAAGGGATGGTCAAGGCGTCCTTAAAAGGTACCATTTTGACCGCCTGGGTGGGGCAATGTTCGGAGCAGGCGCCGCAACTGGTTTCGTCGGTATAAACCACGCAATTATGCAGGATGAAAACCACCCTTCCCATCTGGGTTTTGTGCTTGGCCTCTTTGGTGAGGGGTTTCAAGGCATCGGTAGGGCAAACATCGGTACACAGCGTACAATCGAAGTTGCAGAAGCCGTGGTCAAAGTTCATGACCGGCATCATCAGTCCACCAACGCCGTATTGCAGCAGTGCTGGTTTTAACACCTGGCTGGGACATTTGGCCACACAAAGGTGACAGGCTGTGCAATGATCCAGCAAATGTTCGGCACTGATTGACCCCGGCGGGCTGATGGGGTAAGCTCTTTTAAACGGAACGCGGCCTGTGGGTATGCTGATGGCTTGGGCGAGGAGCGTGGAGGGTGCCGCCAAGGCTGTTACCGCCAAGGCTCCCATGAACTGCCTTTTACTTTCGTCGATTGTCTCTCCCTTTGCTTCCGCTCCAACGGATGCCATTTTACGTTCAGTTGACTCTCCGGAGGGGGTTGCAGGATTAGCCTTGCGCTTCAGCGTATAGGTGATGCTGTGCTCGTTGCACGCATCGATGCAATCAAAACAAGCGACACAGCGGGTGGCATCGATCTGACTGTTTTTGCTATCGATACAGGAGGCTTTGCAGGCTTTCGCACATTTGCCACAGCTGATGCAGGTGCTTTCGTTGATACGCATTTTAAACAACGACAGGGCGGACAGATACCCCAACACCGTGCCCACCGGGCAGAGGGTATTGCACCAGGTACGGCCATGCCTGGCGGCCAGGAAACTGACCACGCCCAACGTGGCCACTGCGATCAACAGAGAAGCCAGGCTATGTACAAAAATGTCGGTATGGTAGAAGGTATAATTGCCAAAGTGGCTGAACAGTTCGGCCAACACATTGTTGCCTGCCATGTAGACCGGCCTGAACAGGTGAGTGACCATGCGGCCAAAAGCGCTGTACGGATCCAACAGACTAAGTACGACTGTCAAGCCGGCGACATAGCTTACGATAACGGCGGCCAGCAC
>DOBD01000215.1:0-165 GCA_003506275.1 Bacteroidales bacterium
ATCGATGCCACCGATGCCTGGAACCTGGATAATAAGCTGGAAAGGGCCATGGACGCCCTGAGGTGCCCACCCGATGATCAGCCGGTGAATACCTTGTCCGGTGGTGAACGGCGTCGGGTAGCCTTGTGTCGATTATTACTCCAACAACCCGATGTGCTGTTGCTT
>DOBD01000215.1:184-7345 GCA_003506275.1 Bacteroidales bacterium
CACGACAGGTATTTCCTGGACAACGTGGCCGGCTGGATTCTGGAGCTTGACAGGGGCGAAGGCATACCCTGGAAGGGCAACTACAGCTCCTGGTTGGATCAGAAGACCAAGCGCATGGAGATGGAGGAAAAACAGGTCAGTAAACGCCGCAAGACCTTGGAGCGTGAACTGGAATGGATACGTATGGCGCCCAAAGCAAGACAAGCCAAGGGTAAGGCCCGATTGAGTGCCTACGACAAATTGTTGAACGAAGATCAAAAAGTCAAGGAAGAAACCCTGGAACTCTTCATACCCAATGGGCCACGGCTGGGTAACAAGGTGTTGGAGGCCACGGCTGTAGCCAAGGCATTTGGAGAAAAACGCCTGTTTGAAGACCTCACCTTCGCCTTGCCCCCCAATGGCATCGTGGGCATCATCGGCCCCAATGGCGTGGGCAAAACCACGTTGTTCAAACTGATCATGGGGCTGGAAACGCCTGACAAAGGAGCTTTCGAAGTGGGAGAAACCGTCAAGTTGGGCTATGTGGACCAAAGCCATGCGGCCATCGATCCCAACAAGACGGTATACCAGATTGTATCTGGCGGTACAGAATTTATCCGCGTAGGCGGCCGCGAAATCAACGCCAGGGCTTATCTGTCGAAATTTAACTTCACTGGTGCCGATCAGGAGAAACTGGCCGGTGTTTTATCCGGTGGGGAAAGAAACCGCCTGCACCTGGCTCTGAACCTGAAATCGGAGGCCAACGTGCTGTTGCTTGACGAACCCACCAACGACATCGATGTGAATACGCTCAGAGCGTTGGAGGAAGGCCTTGAGCATTTTGCCGGCTGTGCCGTTGTGATCAGCCACGACCGCTGGTTTCTGGATCGCATTTGTACCCATATTTTGGCGTTTGAAGGCGATGGCAATGTCTTTTATTTTGAAGGATCCTACACCGAATACGAAGAAATCCGCCGCTTGCGCCTGGGAGATGAATTGCCCAAGCGCGTGAGGTATCGCAAATTAATCGCTGACTAACACATGACTGTCACCATGAAAGCAGACAAAAACCATCGCATAAGCCTGGCAGCCTTATTGACAGGACTACTGATGATGAGCAGCCTCGTCGTAACCGCTCAAACCGACAAGGCTGCCTACTTGAACCGGATAAACGAACAGTATCCTGGAGCCGATATCGTGGAATTCGAAGTCAAGGAAGGGTATGTCGAAATCGAGTTTCTGTATGAGGGAGCCGTGTACGAGGTTGGCATGGACAGTAACAAAGATGTAATTTACAGGGAAGAAGCAACGGTGGTGCCAGCCGATGTCTTACCTAAGATTGAGCGAAAATTGGCAGAAAGTTACGTGGGCTGGACGGTCGATGAATATGCCAAGGTGACCAGGGGTGATACAGCCTTTTACAAGGTTGAACTGATGAAGGAAGGCGTGGAGGAAAATGTTTATTTTTCCCTCGAAGGCAAATACTTCAAATTGGGCAACGTCGTCGTCGATGAACCCTGGACCAAAGGTGACCTCTTGCAACTCCAACTGTTTGCATCGGCGCCGTACGATTTTCTCCGTCCGGCAAAGACCTTTGAATTGCCTGAATTGCTCAGGGAAGTCTCCGGCATTGCACGGGATATGGATGGCACCTTGCTCTGTGTTCAGGATGAATTGGGCGTCGTCTTTCGGTTTGATCCCAAAAAAGAACGCCTTCAAGGTATGTACCGTTTTGCCGACGTAGGTGATTTTGAAGACATTGCCATCAATGGCCAGAAAGCCTATGTGCTACGTAGTGACGGGGCTGTTTTTACCTTTGACACCAACGACTACGATGGAACCGTGACCCAGACCATCGTTCCCCTACCCAGTATGAATATGGAAGGTCTCTTCTTGCATTCCTCAGGCAAGGAACTCCTGTTTGCCAGCAAGGAAGACAAGGTGGGTGGAACTGGTTGGCAGCGTGCTATTTACAGTCAACGGCTTAAAAAGGGTGCACGTCCGGTAGAAGTGTTGTCCATCGATCAACTCGCCCTGAACGATAACCTGGCCAAGGCCTTTCCTGCCATGAAGGGTAAACAACTTCAGCTGAATCCTTCTGCTTTAGCCATTCATCCCTTGACCGGCGATTGGTACGTTCTATCAGCGACCAACCGTCTGTTGGCCGTATACAGTCAGGGTCAATTGATGTCTGTGTATCCTTTGCCAGCAGAGGTCTACTATAAACCGGAAGGCATGACTTTTTGTCCCAATGGCGACTTGTACCTTTCCAGTGAGGGAATGAAGAATGGGTATATTGGCGGCGAAATTTATTATCTGCCGATGCGCTGATGATCGTAGCTCTACGTTTGCACGAGAGGCGTCCAAACCAAGCTGGTTACCGGGCGCCTTTCGTTTTGCACCAAGGTCTGAGGCCGCATTGGTCACAGAGGGGTTTTCTGGCCTGGCAGGTGTAGCGGCCGTGCAGGATGAGCCAATGATGGGCAATGGGTAGCAAGTGCTCAGGGATGTGCGTCATCAGCACCCGCTCCGTCTCTTCCGGGGTTTTGGCATCATCGGTCAGTCCCAATCGGTTGGAAACTCTGAAGACATGGGTATCAACCGGCATGGCTGGTTTGTTGTAAGCTACTATCAGTACCACGCTGGCCGTTTTGCGACCCACACCGGGCAAGGTCAACAGTGCTTCCATGGTGTCGGGTACCTCACCACCAAAATCTGCGACCAGCTTTCTGGCCATGCCCACCAGGGATTTGGCCTTATTGTTGGGGTAGGAGATGCTTTTAATCAGCGGTAACAGGTCTTCGGGTTCGACGAGCGCCATCGATAAGGGGGTCGGGAAAACCTTGAACAGACCGGGTGTGGTCATATTGACCCGCTTGTCGGTGCATTGGGCAGACAGAATGACAGCGACCAACAACTCAAACGGATTGCCATAGTGCAATTCCGATTCAGCCACAGGCACATGTTGTTGGAACCAACCGAGAATGTGTTCGTAGCGTTCCTTTTTGTCCATTGGTGTGTTAGTACGCGGCTTTGAATTGCTCGAGGAAACGGACGTCGTTTTCGGAGAATAAACGCAGGTCTTTTACCTGGTACTTCAAATTGGTGATGCGTTCAATGCCCATGCCCAGCGCGTAACCGCTGTAGACCTTGCTGTCTATACCGCAGTTGTCGAGCACGTTGGGGTCAACCATGCCGCAACCAAGGATTTCCACCCAGCCTGTATGCTTACAGAAGGGGCAGCCCTTACCTCCGCAGATGTTACAACTGATATCCATTTCGGCAGATGGCTCCGTGAACGGGAAATAAGAGGGTCTGAGGCGTATTTTGGTATGGGTACCAAACATTTCCTGTGCGAAGTACAGCAATACTTGTTTGAGATCGGCAAACGATACGTTCTTGTCAACGTACAACGCTTCCACCTGATGAAAGAAGCAATGAGCCCTGTACGAGATGGCTTCGTTACGGTACACGCGACCCGGGCAGATGATGCGGATGGGCGGCTGGTTGCCTGTCATGACACGGGTCTGCACGGAGGACGTATGGGTCCTGAGCAGTACGTCAGGATCTTTTTCGATGAAAAACGTATCCTGCATATCTCTGGCGGGGTGTTCGGGGGCAAAGTTCAGCGAGCCAAACACATGCCAGTCGTCTTCGATTNNTCAGGGCCTTCGGCGATGGTAAAGCCCAGGCGGGCAAAGATGCTGATAATCTCGTTCTTGACGATGGACAAGGGGTGACGGGTACCCAAGGGTAGGGGGTTGGCCGTGCGGCTGTAATCTTCGGATGAGAGGCCGGTCACCTGGGAATCAAATGACGCTTTGAGTTCGTTCAGTTTTTCCTGAGCCTTATCCTTCAATTCGTTTAGAAGCAGACCTACCTGGCGTTTTTGTTCGTTAGGTACTGATCTGAAATCGTTGAAAAGTTGGCTGATTTCTCCCTTTTTGCTCAGGTACTTGATGCGCAGTGCTTCCACCTCTTCGGTACTTTTGGCCGTCCAGGCTGCCACTTCCGTCAACAATTGTTGAATCCGCTCTGTCATGCGTGCAATTCTTTAAAATACTGGCGCAAATGTACGTTTTTTTTTATCTTTACCGAAGAAAAGGACGCCTAAATCTGGTAAACCATGCTGCACCGCGTCGTTAAGAAATACATCGACTCACTCAATCTGCTGCCCGAGGGTGCCAAGGTTGTGGTCGCCCTGAGCGGCGGAGCCGATTCGGTGGCTCTGATGGATATTTTGAACCGCCTCGATTATGCCTGTATCGGAGCTCACGTGAATTTTCATCTCCGCGGAGAAGAATCAGACAGGGACGCCGCCTTCACCCATCAGCTCTGCAGGGATTTGGGGGTGCCGTATTATAAAACCGATTTGTATGCGGCCGAATACGCTGAGCGGGAGCATGTTTCCGTTGAGATGGCGGCCAGGGAACTGCGCTACCGCTGGTTCGAGCAACTCAGGCGAGACCAGGGGGCTGAAGCGGTCGCTGTAGCCCACCACAGGGATGACAGTGTGGAAACCGTCCTGCTCAATTTGATCCGTGGGACAGGCATCAGAGGGCTGACAGGCATTAAACCTAAAAACGGTCGCATCATTCGCCCCTTGCTCTGTTGTGATCGGGAAGCCGTTCTTGAGTACCTTGAGAAGAGAAACCTGACCTATGTGACCGATCGATCCAACTTGTTGAATGAGTACAGACGCAACAAGATCAGGTTGGATGTGTTGCCCTTGTTGGAAAGCATTCAACCATCGGTCAGGGAATCCATTTCCCGCACCATCGATCACTTGAACGAGACAGAGGTATTGTACGAAAAGGCCATGGAAGAGGCCAAAGGACGCATCTGTCCAGATTGGAAAAATGGTTTCACCAGTTTGCCGTTGAAAATATCCCTTTCTGCCCTTGAGAAGGAGTTGGCTGCCAAAAGCTTGTTGTATGAGCTGTTGTCTGAATTTGGCTTTGGGCGCAACGATGTGGAAGCCATCTTCAAAAACAGAATGGGTCTGCCCGGACGGTTGTTCTACTCCCATACCCACCGCCTTGTCTTCGACCGTGATCAGCTCATTATCTCTGAGATTCCGGCAGAAGATAGTCAGGAGTATTACCTGGAAGAGGGACAGCCGACGTTGACCGAGCCCTTGAGCATGCATTGCGAGCGAGTTGAGGCCGGCAATGGATTTGTAGCCTCCACATCCCGCTCGGTAGCTTGCCTGAACGCTGACAAGTTGCTGTTTCCGCTTGAACTGAGGCACCCTCGGAAAGGTGACAGTTTTATTCCTTTTGGGATGCATGGCCGCAAACTGATCAGTGATTATTGCACGGATCGTAAAATGAACGCCTTGGAAAAGGAGGCTCTTTGGTTGTTATGTTCCGGCAAGGATATCGTGTGGGTGGTCGGTGAACGCATCGACAACCGCTTCAAAGTGGATGAGACGACCACAACGGTATTCAGAATTACGGCCGATTTGTCGTGAGTTTTTTTTCGTCTTGCGCCAGGTTTTGAAAAAAAACCGTATATTTGCGGCGGATTCTTCCGATGGACGCTGCTCTGCTGTCTATTGAAATCAAACATTCATTTTAATTTTTTTCCCCTTACATGCCAAATTATACAATTGTGCAACTGACTTCCAAGTCGTTGCCGGAACTCGTGGAAATTGCCAAGGAGTTTGGACTTACCAAGGTCGATACCATGGCCAAGGATACCTTGGTTTACAGCATACTGGATGTTCAGGCTGAACAAAGTGCCAGTAAGAAAGCGGCTCAATTGAAAGACATCAGTCCTGAAGACAGAAGGCGCAGAAGCCGTATTGACCGCAAGGAAAAAGAAGTGAAGGTATACACGGCTAATGAAAAAGAGGCCAAGCAAGTAAAGGGACAAGCTGCCAAACAGGCAAAACCTCAACAACAGCCAGGTAAACCCCAACCCCAACCCCAACCCCAACCTCAAGCTCAGTCACAGTCTCAGCCACAGACAGAAAAAAATCCTGGTCAAGCTGTTGCCAACAAGCCCCAACGTAAACCCTTACCCAAGCCAACACCGAAATCCGAACAACTGCAGAAGCAGGATATCAGTCAGGAAGAAACGGTTGAATTACCGGTAGTCAATCCGGACGTTCCAGTGGTTGCTGAGGCTCCATCGGTTGACGTTCCTCACATTCAGGAAACCACCACCGTGGATGAAACTCAAAAAAACAAACGCAGGGGACGTCCCAAAAAGACAACAGGCAAAGATGTTGACGTCAAAGAGGCAGAACATAAGGTAGTCGTCGATGAGCAAGCATTGCAATTGGAAAATCAGGAGGAAACTGTAACAACGCCTGAAGAAGACACCGTTGATACGCCCGTAACCAAGGAATCAGGAGATGTGCCATCACTGGTCACCGCCGCCGAAGCAGAATTGGCAGAAGCCAGGCGTTTGGCCGGTATCGGTGGCAAACCTGAAGGAGGCCAGAACGAACCACGATTCCCACGTCCCAAAATGGGACAAAATCCCCATCAGCAAGGTCAGCCGGCTCAGCAAGGTCAAGGTGGACAGCAACCACAGGCTTCCAACGGCAATTATGGCAATAACTTCAACGCCTCCAATAAAGGTAATTTTCAAAAACAACAAGGTCAGCAAAATCGTCAACCCCGTACAGAGGAAGAACGTTCCTTCGAGTTTGAAGGAATTTTGATGGGTGCAGGTTGCCTGGAAATCATGCCCGATGGATATGGGTTCTTACGGTCTTCCGATTACAACTACCTGGCCTCCCCGGACGATGTCTACGTTTCCCAATCACAGATCAAACTCTTCGGCCTTCGAACCGGTGATGTCGTGCTGGGTCCCATCCGTCCTCCCAAGGAAGGTGAAAAATACTTTCCCCTGGTCAAGGTTGACCGCATCAACGGTCGTGAACCGGCCTTTGTCAGAGACAGGCTTTCATTTGACCACCTGACTCCTCTCTTCCCGGAAGAAAAATTCAATTTGACCGGCAACAAGCGCTATGCCAATACCTCTGTACGCGTTGTCGACCTGTTCTCACCCATAGGAAAAGGTCAGCGTGGTTTAATCGTAGCCCAGCCCAAGACGGGTAAAACCGTCCTGCTCAAGGATATCGCCAACGCCATTGCTGCCAACCACCCCGAAGTGTACATGATCATCCTGCTTATCGACGAACGTCCCGAGGAGGTTACCGACATGGAG
>DOBD01000299.1 GCA_003506275.1 Bacteroidales bacterium
TTGACATTCCTCGCAACGGCCTCCGGCTACGTTAAAGGAGAAGTGAGACGTGGTATAGCCCATCTGTCTGGCCAATGGTTGATCGGTATACAGCTTGCGGATTTCGTCGTAAGCTTTGAGGTAGGTTACCGGATTGGACCTTGACGACTTTCCGATGGGGTTCTGGTCCACGAATTCGATGTCCTTAACCAGGTGTAGATCGCCTTTCAAGTCGCCATATAGGCCGGCGCGTTCCGTGGTACCTCCGTACTGCCGCTTGAGGGCCGCGAAAAAAACGTCTCTGACCAAGGACGATTTTCCCGAANNTTACGCCGGTGACCACCGTCAGCACGTTAAGTGGAAATTTGACCGTGATGCCTTTCAGGTTGTTTTGCCTGGCTTCCACCACTTCGATGTAGTTGTTCCAACGACGTCGTACTGCGGGGACAGGCAGGGTTTCCATGCCGGTCAGGTAACGGACGGTGTGGCTGCGTTCAAGGCCTTGAGCCAACTCTTCGGGCAGGTGAACACCTTCCAGAGCCGGCAACAAATCAGACACCTGGCCTTGATACACGACTTCACCACCGAGGCGTCCGGCATCCGGCCCGATGTCGATGAGGTAATCGGCAGCCCGCATGATTTCTTCATCGTGTTCAACGACGATGACGGTATTGCCTACTTGCTGCAGCTTTCTGAGCACCCCGATCAATCGGTGGGTATCTCTGGGATGCAGCCCTATGCTGGGTTCATCCAGGATATACATGGATCCTACCAGGCTACTACCCAGTGAGGTGGCCAGGTTGATGCGCTGGCTTTCACCACCGGAGAGGGAGGAGGAAAGACGGTTGAGGGTGAGGTAACCAAGCCCCACATCCAGCAGAAAGCTGAGTCGGTTGCGGATTTCTGTCAACAGGCGCTTTGCTACCTGCTGTTCGGTTTCATCCAGCGTCAGCGCCTGAAAAAAACGGTCAAGTTCCACGATGGGCAAATCCACCAATTCGGCGATAGCCTTCCCTCCTACCTTGACGTAGGCTGCCTGTGGTTTGAGCCGGGTTCCCTGGCACGTGGGGCAAATCGTTTTCCCTTTGTACCTGGACAACATGACCCTGTATTGTATCTTGTATTGGTTTTCCTCCAACATAGCGAAGAAGGCATCCAGCCCTTCAAACCAGTCATTACCTTTCCAGACAAGTCTTCGCTGGGCTTCGGTGAGTTGATACCAGGGCCTGAATACGGGAAAATCAAAGCGGTCGGCTACGTGTAGCAGGTTGTCCTTCCAGGCACTCATCTTTTCGCCACGCCAACAGTAGATAGCGTCTTCGTAGATGGAAAGGGATTTATTGGGCACCACCAAGTCTTCATCGATACCGATGATCTTGCCAAACCCTTCACAGGTGGGACAGGCTCCTGCCGGGGAATTAAAGCTGAACAGCTGGTCGTGGGGTTCCTCAAAGGTAAGTCCGTCGGCTTCAAACGTTTTCGAATAGGACCGCACACTGGAGCCTTCATGATTGAACAGCCGGATAAGACAGGTATTGTTTCCTTCATAGAACGCGGTCTCTACCGAATCGGCCAGGCGGCTGCGGGTTGTCTTGTCGTGTACCACCGTCATGCGGTCGATGAGCAGGTAGCAGGCAGCGGGATCGGGTAGTGAAGCAATCCTATCCTGGTAAATCAGGTTCTCAATGCGTTCCAATTCGCCTTCCACTTCCACCCTGGAAAAACCCTGCTTCAGAAGCATGTCCAATTGTTCGGCAAACGTTCTGCCAACCGGTATGTTCAACGGACAAAGAATGTAAAAACGGCTGTCTTCGGGTTGGTCCATCAAATCGTTGACCACATCGTCCACGGTGTGTTTCTTCACTACGGTTCCTGAGACAGGCGAAACCGTCTTGCCGATGCGGGCATAGAGCATGCGGAGGTAATCGTAAATTTCTGTCGAGGTCCCCACGGTGGAACGGGGATTGCGGGTATTGACCTTTTGCTCGATGGCGATGGCCGGTGGGATGCCTTTGATGTAGTCGACTTCCGGTTTGTTCATGCGGCCGAGAAACTGCCTGGCATAAGCTGACAGGCTTTCCACATACCGCCGTTGACCTTCGGCATACAGAGTTTCAAAAGCGAGGGACGATTTACCCGACCCGGAAAGCCCTGTCACCACCACGAACTGGTTGCGGGGTATGTGAACATCGATGTTCTTGAGATTGTTAACCCTGGCACCCTTGATTTCTATGGTCTTACTCATTGCTTTCCCTGACAAATAATCAGCAAAGATACGCTTTTTGAGCGACAAGAAGACAAGGGAACAGCGCAGAAAAAGCTATCTTTGCACGAACGTTGACCCCTCATAGCCCCGTTCCCATGCGTACGCGCCTCCTCTTATTCATCCTACTTATTTTTCTTGTCCAACACATGCCCGCTCATGGACTTACGCCGCCAAAGCGGGAGTTCAGGGGAACCTGGATCCATACCGTTGGTCAGGATCGCTACATAAATCTGGACGAGGCCGGCATGAAACGGTACTTTGCCACGCTGCTGGACAGCCTGCAACTGGTGGGCATCAACACGGTCATTTTTCAGGTCAGACCCGAGGCTGATGCGTGGTTTAACTCCCCCTACGAGCCCTGGAGCCGCTACATCACCGGCGTGCAGGGTAAAAATCCAGGTTGGGACCCTACCGCTTACCTCATTGAGGCCTGCCACCGACGTAACATGGATTTCCACGCCTGGATCAATCCCTATCGGGTGAGAACCTCCCCAACCAAGACACTGGCTGCCGACCACCTGTATTTTCGCAATCCCTGGATGTTTGTGGAATACGGGGAATATATCTGGTTCGATCCTGGAATACCGGCCTGCAGAACCCACATCGTAAGGGTGGTGAAGGATCTGGTAATGCGTTACGACATTGATGCCCTGCACATGGACGATTATTTCTACCCTTACCCGGTCAACGGCCAGGTGTTTGACGACAGCCGTTCATTCAGGGAATTCGGGTTACCCAAAGGCTTTACCGAGGCCACCAAAGCGGATTGGCGGCGACAGAACGTCAACGACCTGATCAAGGATTTGCACGATGTATTGCGCAGCACCAAGCCGTGGGTGCGCTTCGGCATCAGTCCTTTTGGCATCTACCGCAACGCGTCCAAAGGCACCAACGGGAGCAAAACAGCTGGTTTCACCAATTACGACGGCCTTTACGCCGACATCATGCTTTGGGTCAACAAAGGCTGGGTTGATTACGTGGTACCCCAGCTTTACTGGGAAATCGGGCATCGGGTGGCCGATTACAAAACCTTGCTGTACTGGTGGGCCGGCAACAAGGGTCAGGTAGCCCTCTATATCGGACAGGATGTACTGCGCACCGTTAAACCAGACAGTCTCAAACACGGACAACTCTGGCTCAAGATGCAGTTGGCTGCGCGCGAACGGGCCGTAACCGGTCATTGTTTCTGGCCGGCCTATGAACTGGAAAACAAT
>DOBD01000175.1:0-165 GCA_003506275.1 Bacteroidales bacterium
TTGCCGTAGCGGATGGACGTGCGACGCTCGAACTTGTCGTAGTTGATGGTTAGCAAGTAGGCGTACTGCTGGCCGTCTTTCACTCCGTTGATGGCTCTGAGCAGGCCGCCGGGGTTATACTCATAGGTGAGCTGTTCACCATCAGGGTAGGTCATCGTGCGTACG
>DOBD01000175.1:333-12567 GCA_003506275.1 Bacteroidales bacterium
TGACGTCGTTCTCAGGATGACCGGGGTAGTGGATTTCCTTCAGGCGGTTGCACTCGTAGACGTACGTGATGGAATCACCTCTCTTTGCCAATTCAGCCGTTTGTTTGGCCACCAGGTTGCCGGCCAGGTCATAGCTGAAGCGGGTGGTACCCGAGGCCGGATGGGTCACGGACGTACGCCGGCCGAGCTTGTCATAGACAGAGACTGTCTGATGGCCCTTGGTGTCGGTCACGCGGACAGGCCGGTTGATGCAGTCGTAGGCATACAGGGTGGCTATTTCTCCGTCAGGACCGGAGAGTTGGCTGGCCCTGATGGTCAGGCCACTACCGTTGGTAAACGTGGCTTGCTGGCCGTTTTCGGCATCGGTCACGGTTGTTTTCAATAAACCTTCATCCAACTGGTAGGCTGTCGACGTGGTCGCCCCGTCGGGCTCTGTGATGCTCACCACGCGGTCAAGCACGTCATACTGGCTAACGGTGGGTGGTGCTGTATTGTCCACGCCCGCATTAAACACGTACTTGTTTGCCAGGTTGGTTTCCACCTGTGGGTAGTACGATCGGATGGCACGGCCGAAGGCATCGTACACCACACGGCCACTCACGATGGAGACTTCCGAGCCATTGACGCATCCATCCTTTTTCACCTGGATGGCACGACCGAAGCCGTCGCAGAAGGTGACCGTCTCCAGGTCGTTGCCCGGGTTGGCTTCATCGTAGTGCTTGGTCACGGCATAGGCCGGTGCCGTAATCGCACCCGAAGAGACCGTGGCCTGTGGATGGTAGGCAAAGGACAGGGTATAGGGTATACCGTTGGCCAGCTCGTGGGGGGATCTTATCGCTGTCACACGGCCAAGGCCGTCCACGGTGGTGAGCATGGCCTGCCCGTTGATGTCGGTGGTATGCCCCGGCACGCCAAAGCGGTGGTTGTACTCACTCATGCTTGAGGTATAGCCAAAGCGGTCGGAGACCTGGGTTGGGAATAGGTGGTAGTGGGGGTCGTATTGGTAGGTGTACCACATGCGATCGCTCTTGTTCTTACCAGGAAGTTCCTTTTGACAGATATTGCCCCATTGATCATAGCCCATCGTTGTTGTGGCCGTATCACCGGCGGCCAGTATGTGCTTGACCACCTTGAGTTGATTGGCGAAATCATCATTCCACTCGGCTTTGGTGTGCCGGTAAACGTTGTTGTCGCTACCCGTCACCACCACCTCTTCAGGCAGGGAAAACAAGGTCATCGAGGGCTTATTCCTCAGGTAGTTGATGGTGGTTCGATAATTAAAGCCGCCTGTACCGGAAGCGCCAAGTGTTCCCTTGTCACTAAAGGTATAGGTCGACAGCTCGCCATGTGTTCCTATGGATGTATGGTAGGCGTAATGCTCCTCAGAGGTGGTCATCGAGGATTGGTTTGCCACATCGTACAAGACATTCTTGGAGTACCTGATGGGCGTATACACAATGTGCTGTTGCAGGAAGTGGTTGACCCTGTCAAGATCGGTCGATGGATCAATTGATTCAAGCTGGTACTTGCCCAAATCCGCCGTTTCGCCATGAGCTTTGCGATTCACTGCATAAGTATGATACGTATTGATGGTGGAGGAATACAATTTCTCCACTTCACCTGTTACGCCTTTCAGCTCGGTGGACAACAACGCTCCACGGGTATAGTAATTGCTGTTATCGAAGGTTTGATACAATTTCTTGTAGACAGGCAAGGAGGTTTCCGCCGTGTTGAAGTACTCCGTTTTTACTTCGCTGAAACCAAGAAAAGCCCGTTCATACCGGTCGTACCGGCCATCCGTGTAATCGAAGTGGGTAAGCAGGCTATCGCCATCTCCCAAAAAGCCATCATTAACCGAGAGACTGCTCATGACCCATTTGCCTCCGGGATGGTCGTACGTGGCTGCAGTTCGAGCGTAATCCATGTGCATGGAGCCGCCAAACGAATTCTTGACCGATGATAGTTTGTTCGTACATCCGATGAGTGATCGTTTGACCCTTAGTCTTGCCAAGTAATCATCCGTCTTATCGGCTGCCAGCACGTCAGGGAATCCATCGGCATCGATGTCCATCATTTGGTTGAGTGTGCATTCAGTCGCTTCACCGATACTACCGGATACTCCGAGCACCAATTTGAAAAATAAAATCTTGATGTTTATTGAAATGGATAGATTGCCGGAAGCAGCTTCGCTTATGGATTTAAAGAACGCTTCTATAGCCTCGACTGATACCGCATCAGTAAACGACTTACCGGTATTAAAAGCAATGACTGTATGGCCATCTGCATTTTTATAGACCTTATCTGCCAAGCCATCACTGTTGATATCAAATAGATTAAATAGGCTGTATGAGGTTGTTTTTACACCACTGACACCGAAATTGACGCCAAGGTTGAGCTTGTCCATCNNGCCCCCTGCATCAGTGATTATTTTAAAGAACTCACTGTAGGCGGCACCGAAGGTGGCGTTTGCCGAATTACTTCTGGATTTCGTCTCAGTGATTTTAGTTAATCCCCAATTAATTGGCTGTGTAAAGCCATACCCTTTATTGAAGCAAACCCTCAATTCATCACCATGAGTGTACAATCGATCAGGCATACCATCTCCATTCAAATCTAAATAGCAATTAGTCGTCTTACTTGTATTCTCACTGTATGAATAGCCCACACTGGCATTAAGGTCACCCGAGAGGCACAAACTGATATCATTGGAGCCTGTACTACCGATATTGGGCGCATTCTTACCGGTATATGGCTTGCTTCCTATTGGTTTGCTAGCACTAAGTGAGCCTGAAAACCCAACCGAGAAGCTTGAATTATCGCTGGTTTCAGGATTAATAGTGGCAATTTCCCCGTCTCTTCCTCCATTTGCATTGGTATACTCAACCTTGTTGTCTGTGATGTAATCCGGAAAACCATCACCATTCATATCCAGATAGGCCGAAGTTACCTTTGTATCTCCAAGAGAACCTGAAGGAGTTGCACCGACAGAAAATTTACCAATACTAACACTTGCTCCACCCCATGCAGACGTTGAAGAAGAATTACTACTTAATTTGGGAGCATTGTCAATCGTAAACATGGTGCCTGTCAATGGATTTGTTGAGGCCGTTCTGGCCATCCCCCGCTTGATGGCAATTCTGTTCAGTCCGCCTGCCAGTAGATCCTCTTCATCCGGAACGTAGTTTGGTACAAGAATTGACGGCATCTCTCCGTGATTCAAACGTCCTGTACACATCGTGTCTCCGGCAATCAACAAGTAGTCGTTGGAGCCACCCCAATACTGACAGTTTTTATACGGTTTATGCGCTAATGCAATCATGTACATGTTCTCCATGCCTATATTGGCATTTAACGTTTGTTGGGTCGTATCGCAAGCCAGGAACAGGCTGTCTTCCACTAATGGCCTGGCGTGTCTACCATTGCCTGCATTATACTGAAACTGCCCCCAACCTCTCCACATATGACCATATGTAGCCCTTGTATCAGACAGAAGGGTGTATTTGTTTGGAATAAAAATGGTAGACGGGTTTGCCTGCTGAAAACGGCATGTTGCATTTATCAGTCCGGGATCTATAGTATCGTTCAAGTAAAGGGAAAAGAAATAATTACCTTCAAATAGGGTATCAAGAATAAAGCTTGTGGCATCAGAGTTGTTATTCGTTATTGTTCCGTTAAATCTTGCAATAGACTGAGTATACTTGGCATCATCATTTAATACCAAAATTCTATTTAATACTAACGTATAATCGGTTGTAATGTTTCGATTAGTGTTCAGTTGAATAGACGGTATGACAAGGTCATTTCTTGTGTAGATTTCAGTAGGTCTGGGGTAGAAATAATTATTATTATAAATTGGCACTACGTTACCTTCCCCCTGCTGTGGGTTGTTTTCAAAAATCCCATATTTCACACCTGAATACAGCAGTGTATCAATATCTTCATACGCACAATGAATAACTGGCTTCCAGATTACCTGATCCCAGGGCACATTGGTTTTTGAGCTGATTTCAAACCGCAGGTTAACACGTCCATTAGGAATACCAAAATCTTCACCAATTTGCTGATTATCAACAACTGAAGCATCCTTTCCATACTCACATTCCCATAATACTTCCTCACCCCAATAATCCGGATTTGGTAAACTAACGGTAAAAATGACATCAGTTGTATCAACTCTTCCAGTTAGTGAGTCAGTAAAAACTGTGGTTACAATCGAATCGTGGGTTAAATATTGATCTTGATAACCGATAAGTCTTAAATGTATGGATTCCTGGGTGATTGGCTTCGAAAAATAGCCATGGACCGTAAAATTGTAGGATAGTCCGGAATCAACAACAAATTCGTTCAGTTGATTCACAAATGAACCTTCCGACGAGAGAAAAGCAGTTGTCGGTTGTCCATTCTCATCCAATATCCAATCATCAGTATCCGTAAATTTTACTTCCTGTTCCCACAAAACTATATCTTCCTGACCATCACTGAAATAGTCAGAACCGGATTGAAGGCGAAAATAGACCCGTTGCCCTTTCGTAACTACAATGTTGTTTAACTGGACATTCCTTTCCAACGTGGCATCGTTTGGTTTGATGGAGTCGCACCAAATCTCTGAACCATCGGTTTGAATAGCCATTCGTACTCCATCAGCGAAACGCATGTCCACTCGGCCAAGATATTCAATGTGGCTCTTAACTTGAACGACACCATCACGAGGCGCCTCCCAAAACCTAACCATATCCTGCATGGGCACTTGCTGATAATCCTCTATCATTTCAGCCATCACAATATCTGAGTCCCGCTCAATGGGAGGATCGCTGGATTCAAATGGACTGAGCGTTTCAGGCTCTGAAGGCGTGGGTGTTTGTGTGAATAAATCGCTCAAGTTCAATGCATCTGCTTTCCCACGAATAGATTTTACGTTCTTAACCGGTCGAGGTGACTCCCCACTATTCGTGCTGAGACTGGGAATGGCTACACTTACACCATCGATGCTGCCAGCCGAAACGCTGTTAAAATAGACAATACCATCATCGACCACATCGACCAATCCATCTCCGTTGACATCCTGGAAATAGGTGGTTGTTTCCGAATCTGCTTTCAACCAGGTCATACCCGCATTGACGGAAACACTATTGCTCACCTTTATGTTTCCGCTCCAACCGTTGTTGTTTGATCGGGTTGTAGATTTTGACAGGGCGCCGTCATACCCATAAATGATTATTCCACAGGAACCGAACTGCCCTTCGCCAAGGTTGGGAATAAAACAGAGCCTTTTGACATCATTATTCTTGCTTAGGTATACCTTATCTGGTAAGGCATCGCCGTTGATGTCTAGCATCATCATCTTTGTTTCCGACGTAGCCTTTGAAAAAGAGTAATCATAACCAACACTTCCTTTTATGCCGGGGATACCAACACCAACATGAAATCCGGCTGACCAATTCTTGCTGACAGAGCCACCGAGCGCAGGTAGTCCTGAGGTTTCTGCCGGCAAGCTATTGGCACTGTTTGACTTTTCTACAGAGGTTGTATTGAAGGCTTCCTCTTCATCAAACAGCCCATTGAGCACGTTGTTGCTGTAGTCTAACGAGTGAAAGGCCACTTCTGCACCTGCCACGTCCAGTTGGCTGATTCGTTGAAGTAGCTTTGTGTTGAAGAGGCCATCTTTGTAGGAAAAAGTATAGTTTCTGACAGGCACCAACGAGCCGTTGGGCTCTTTCAGCCGTACGCTAACAGAGTCCAACAATAAGGGTGTGGGGGAAGTCAGGAACCCATACCTGGCACTGGAGTTGTGCTTTGTCCGCGCGGTCTTCTGTATAAAATCGATTACCTGATAGATAGTATCGGTACCATACGATGCCGGCAGTTTCTTCCGGCCAATTTCAACCCGACTTAACCGGATGTGTTTTGACCAGACACCGCTGTTCATGAATTGGGTGGAATCGATGACATAAGTAAAGCGACAGAAGTTCCGGTACTGGTCTTCGATGGTCGACAATAGCCATTCGGCGATGGCACTCTTGGGGGCCTGTACCTTTTGCGGATTTTCAGCGGACGTATAATTGAACGTGTTAACGATACCTCCCAATGCCGCATTGCGGCTTTTTTCTCCATATGTATAACTAACACCTTCCTTGGTCGTCACCTTCCAATAATAGTTGGACGGTGAATTTCCAAGTCGGGTAATGAGGCTGAAATCCTTCTCGGTAACAGGGTGAAACTGGAGGCCATTGTTTGCATCCCCCGTCATTCGTTGGTACAACAACCCTTTGTGTGGAACAATGACACCACCCAATGGAAGAGTTGTCATGGTATCAAGGACAGTTGCAAGCGTTACCCCATTAAAGGTGTACGTTTCTGTTTCATAGAAGGGATCGTAACGTGGAACGCCCCATCTGGTGTCAACGGTAATGGAGGGGATGGACAAATCCCAACCCTCTCCCAGCCAACCGTCCCCACCATCGCTGTTGTATTGCAGGGCGAGCCCGGGATTGACACTGCCTCTTACCGGTGCGATTTCCAAAGGATACGATAAGGAGGCCGTGCCCATGTTGTTGGGCGTTGGTGGTGCCATCAACCCAATACCGCTTGTAGGGTCGGCGGCCTTGATATCGTTCATCATCGTTGAGACAAAACCGTGTGTTTCGGGTGACTCCGGGACTTTGACCACACCATTGATCATATCGGTAAAGTGGGTCGTTTTTGAATAGACCACACACAGGTCTTTGTTGAGGGAGTCTTTTTCCAACGCAACCCAGCGTTTTGAGGAAACATCGAAGAAAAACGTCAAGATATCGTCTTCCGTGTAACCATCCGGGATTTTAGTCCGATCATACTTGATGGCGACGGTGGCCGGTTTGATGAAATGCTCGCCATGAGGTAAAAAACGGAAGCCGGCGTCCTCTTGGGTGACATTGGCCAACCCGACATCCATTGGCGGTATATCCACACTGCGTAAAGGTGTTAAAGACAAACGCTTTCTGGAAATCATGGTTGACTTGTTGACATAAAGTGCCGCGTTTTCGGATTCCAGCAAGCCCTCATTTTCTACGGTAAATGTTTTACTCGTAGACTTTGAAGCAGGCTTAAGGCTGTTAATCTTGTCTGCGGTGAGTTTTCCCGCCACTCGGAAAGATTGGGTAAAAGATTGCCCGTCCACCTGTGCCACCAGGTGGACCATGCTATCCTTAACCGGAACCAAGGTCTCAAAAGCCTTGTCTATGATATTGATTGGATGCCCGTTGGCCTTCAACGATACATGACGACCGCTTGAGAAAAACCCCTGGACATGTACTTGGCCATCATAAGACTGGTTGCCGACTGCAAAACGGATGGGGGTTGACATACCTCCTTTTTGAACCATGACGGCCACATGGCTGATTTTACAACCATAATCAGCATCGTCGGGTAAGCCAAACTGGATGGTGTTGACGCCTTTTGTGAGCCAAGACGATGCAATGGGCACTTTTTGCGTACTCGTTTTTTGGTTTTTTTTCACCAGGCTACCACCAAAGGCCAACCGGTCGTTGATACGGCAACCCACATTGCTGTAATCCTCCAGCCCTGTCAACCGATAGGTCAACCAAACGGCATCATCATTGTCAAGTGGTTGATCAACTACAACGGAAAAAAGGTTGTCTTCGGGGGAGTCAGCCATCGTACCAAGGTACTTACCGATGATGCCTCTATCCGGCATAGCCAAGTACATTGTTTGTTGACCTGAAGGTTGTTGCTTCGTATGTTCCATCTTAGCGCTCTGCATGCTCAGCTGACTGGAAAGCACAGAGTGACTGGTATCCTTTGAGTGGAAAGCAGGTTGCTTAGGGTAAGTCTCCTGTTGTTTCTCCTTGAACAGTGTGAGTAACATTGTCAAGGCAACGAGCAAGACGATAAAAACGGGTATCAACGAATGCTTACGGTTGGTTGTCATAATCCACGCCTATTATTTGGTAACAACTTGCTGGGTATGTAAATGCTTATCGGAAACGACTTTGACGATGTACAGCCCTTTTGATGGTAGCTGAAAGACGGTGTGAGAGATGTCCAGGCTGGCAGGTAAGTTTTTCTTCTTGATACGTCGACCGGACAAATCGAACACATGTATGGTGACAGGAACTTTATTGGCTGTTTGGACCCTAACGGTAATTTCTGGCACCCCCTTGTTTGTCCCCCCAAATATCTGTACATCATCTTTTGTTGGTTTTTCGCCCTCTTCTTCCTCATCATCATCCGAATTCCATGAACGTAATGTCACTACATTTCGGTGAGCGAAAGTGAAGGCGTAGCGTCCGGTGGATGACGTATCCCAGAAAATATTGTTGAAAATGATTTTCGATCGGGACACATCCACCTCATCGCAGGCGTATTCCAGCTGTTGACCGGTGAAAAGACCCTGGCCTGTTGTATCAACCAGTAAATAAATGGTGCCGATCTCAGGATTGGAAAAACCCGAGGCTTTGCCTTCGGCATAAGACAACTCAATGCGGTGACCGGTATTGACAAAGCCCCCGTGGGCAAAATCAATCAGCTTGAAGTCGTACCCATTCATGCCCATAATCAAGGCACCGTAAAAGTCTTTGTCTACATCAGCGCTGTCCATCAGAAATTCAGTATGCTTGTTTCTGATACCGTTCACCTTAAGATAGACGAGCCGTTCATTTTTCTCGATTTCCAAACGCTGCCCTTTTTCGATGGTAAACAGACTGTATGGTTGTATCACCCCCTTGATGATGCTGTACACCTGGCCGTCAATGCCAAAACTGTAACCATAATCGTGTTGCCCAGATGTTAAGAGCGGTTGATTGGTGCCAAATTTTGCGATGACGTGACCGTATTCTATGTCTACCGTCCATGAGAGATGGCCATCCTTTCCAATCAAGGGGCTGGAAGTCACCAGCCCTGACGAACTGGTTGAGGCATACTTGGTCAAATCACCTCGATAGATATTGGTGCTGTACTTTCTGGTAAAGACAAGATTCTGCCCATAAGAAACCCAATCAAGGCGTTTGTTGGTTATTACATCGTTGTTGGTGTTGGTTTGCAACAACCATTTCCTGTTTAACAACCTGTACCCAGGGCTCTGCGTGGAGTCATACGTCAACGTTCCGCCATTATCACCAAAGACATAGTATCGGTTGTTGTTGAGTTGATTGGCCGGCTGGAGCCCCATCACCAGCAAACGGTAGCGAGAGGCAGATTGGTAGGAATCGGCTGAATCATGTGAGTCGTACACATCGGAGAAGTAGGGTTGCTCTTCGTACGAGGTGGTGGCTATCTTCTGAAACAAACCCATCTCATCCTCCCTGCCATAACCGGTAATGCGGTTGTTATAGCTTTGATTCCTGGTATAGTCCCAGATGATGGTGCCCTTGGGATCAATGTACGAGGAGTCGAGGGACACACCGTATTTAATGGCCAGATAGGAACTGTAGACCTGGACCTGTTCCTTTTTCAGGTGATGATTGAACAGGAGCAACTCCGGCAAGTAGCCTTTAAACCCGGCAATGTTTTGCCAGGCCGTTACCGTGTCGCTTTTCGTGCCAAGCTGGACAATGGTCGGATCGGCACTCTCGCCCCACAGGGCATGTGAGGGTACCTTCGTTGAATAATAGGCACCTATACGGATGTTTTTCTCACGGAAAGCGTTGAGCGAGCTCTCCAACGCGTTTTGCTGGAAAAAGAAACTCCTGGCAGTGGAACTGCCGTAATTGAAATTGGAGGTGTTACCGATGTGGACAACAGAGCGTTTACCCAACAACGACCACGCATCTTTTCTTCCCTGCAAGGTCAGTAAAAACTGATCTGTCGAAAAGTTGTCATTGATTCCCCAGACACCGATAAGTGTGGCTTGAGTAAAATCAGACTTGGTTGTCTGTAAACGTTTTACATAGTTGTCTGTGGCAACAGGTTGAGCCGGATTGAAATTATAGGTCCGAACAAGATTTCTGCCAGCCACATATTCTTCCCAATTACTGGCATAGACATTCTTTTTCACCTTGGTTGCCTCATCACACACGTCCTGCCAAACATATTCGCCATTCACATTGCCCGTCTTGGGCATGGTTCTCAACCACACCACCGGGAAAACCCGATAAGAAAACGATTCGTTCGCAGTCTTATCAGGTACACCTTCGATGTCCTTCGGATTGTCAGACGTAAAGGTGTTGCCGGGAATGTAGGGCAGATCACTGGCCGCTGAGGAAGCATCACCCGGTTCAGGATTCGGTATGGATGTAATGTCAAACGTCAATGAAGGATTGATTTTTGCCACAAGACTGCGACCAATGGTTGAGGCGGTAAACCTGTATCCCGGTTTCAATACGATGAAATTGCGCGCCTCGTAGGTCCTTTGGGGCAGCGTGTCGGGAGCGTTAAGTGTAAAGCTGGGTTTGGGTGTTTGAGCGACCACATTGGTTGCCAGCACACTCAATGCAGCCGTACAAAAAGCAAGGGCATGAAGATGTTTCATAGACTCGATTTGTTACAGCGTGTTTATGCCTCCGGTTTTAATCTGGTGAGTAACTACCTAGTTCTTTCCAAGGTCAGGGCTTTCTCAAGGGCATCAATTCGAGCTTGCTGTTCATCTAACCGTTTTTGCTGGTCCACAGCATACAGGGTTAATTCTTCTATCTTCTGAAGCAATCGAATTTGAAGGTCGGCAACATTTATACTTTTCCCTTCAACATCATCAGCGGAAGGAATATCCGGCAAATGCCCCTTATCCTTAATGAAGGCATCCACATCATAGAGCGTTCGAAGCGCGTAATTTTTATCAAACACGTAGTCAGGAAAAGGTATGGCATAGTCAACAAGCACCTCTTTGGCATGAATGGTGCCATTGACAGTCAGACTCTTATCAGGGCTTGTCGTGCCTATCCCTATATAACCACCGGGCGTTATAATAAAAGAGGGAGTAAAACTAACGTCACTCGTATTACCCGGCCCGACTGCGTAGTTGTTTCCTTTCATCCCTATGGACCAAGCGGTTGTTCCCTTGACAAGATTGATGAACTGATTGCCCGACGATCTGGTAATCATCAGGTTTCCTTTATAATTCTCATTTGGAGTAGTGGTTCCGCTCGAGTAAAGTGAAAGGTTGCCTCTAACACTTAGCTTTTGCCCAGGTGACGTATTATTAATACCAACATTGCCATTACTATTCAGAATGGTCAGTCTAGGTGAGTTGTCTGTTCTAAGTTGTAGTGAAGATGTAGTGGAGTTGACGATTCCAGTACTTAGATACACTGATTTGTCGAACTGAAAATAACTCCTGTCTGTCGAGATGGTTGCCTGTGTTGAGCTGGTGGCGCCCATAGTAACATTACCGTAAGTCGTGTTAACGGTCAAAGATCCTGCAGGGCCATCGCCACGGATTGGGCCATTGATGTGAAGTCGCGTCAAAGGATTGACGATGCCTACACCGAGTTTCCCTGCGATGTTTGCATTATTGTTAGTTACCTGCGTTTGATTAAAAGTGTGATTTGTTACTGCTTGATATGAAAAGTAAAAACCAGTGTAATATTCTTGATTATCCCAGAAGTCGATGGTGCTATTCGTGAAAATGACAACTTTTGCTTTTCCACTGGGAAACGATGTTGTGTAACTACCGGACTCTTCATAGTCAATCCACGCAATTTCTGATTCATAACCGTTAAGATCAATTTCAATGATAGCCATGTAATCAAAAGTAGGTTCTGCATTAACACTATAATTTATTGTGATAGGCTGATTAGTGTTGGTATTAATGCTATAGGTATAGTCTAAATTATTCTCGTAGTTTTCGTTTTCCCAACTAATACTACCACTCATGGCAGTAAGGTTTACTATTTCCCCATAACTGAATGAAGATGTTACCACCATCAAAAATAACTGGGCTCGCCGGAATAGGTTGCTTGATTTCATGGTTGTTTCGATTACTGATTATTTCTTCGTTTTGTTGTTTTTCTTGGCTTCGTCGGCAGCCCTTAGTGTTGCTTGCTTCCTTTCATAAACCTGCAATTGGCTTCCAGTCATTAAGGCTTTCACACTTTCGATATATATGTTATGAGCCGTCTTTTTTAAATCTTGTTTCTGGAAAAAAGGAATAGAATCCAAGACATTAATACTGTCACATTGACTGAAAAATGAGGTGGCCAGTTTTATAACAGCCATTTCTTGATCATTATCTAGTTTCACAAAGCCATTCCAACTGTTTACCGCTTTGTTAGTTCTATCTATGAGCCCACTCCGAAAAGTCGA
>DOBD01000093.1:0-1040 GCA_003506275.1 Bacteroidales bacterium
GTACTCGAAAACGACAACCGGTACTTTGAAAAAGCCTGGCAGATGTATGCCCACACCCGTAATGTGCAGGGCGGTAAAGGTTTGTGGAATCCTGCCGATGGTCTCTGGTGGCGTGATGCCGCTTTCTGCCCGCCCTACAAGGAACCCAACGGAGAGGATTGCTATTGGTCGAGGGGTAACGGTTGGGTATACGCCACGTATGTCAGGGTACTTGATATCCTGCCAGCCAAAGAAGCGCACCGTAAGGCTTATTTAAAAGACTTCAAAGCCATGTCTGCTGCGCTCAAGGCTGTTCAACGCGAAGATGGTTTCTGGAACGTGAGTTTGCACGATCCCAACCATTTTGGCGGCAAGGAAACAACGGGTACGGCCTTATTTGTTTATGGTATGGCCTGGGGTATTCGCCATGGGATATTGCCCGAAAAGGAATACCTGCCTGTCATCACCAAGGCCTGGAATGCTCTGGCTACGCAGGCTGTGCACGAGAACGGTTTCCTTGGTTTTGTACAGGGTACAGGTAAGGAGCCTAAAGACGGTCAGCCTGTTACCTACGACAGCATGCCCGATTTTGAAGACTACGGACTAGGTTGCTTCCTGTTGGCCGGTAGTGAAATCTACAAGCTCGACGCCACCCTTTAATAACGTTTTTTCCAGCGCTGTTTAAGATCAGCCCTTAATTTGTTTTCAGAGGCATTGTCCTGCGGTTTCCAAAGGACATTGCCTTTGATTGTTTCCGGCAAATAATCCTGCTCGACAAAATGCCCGTTGAAGTCGTGGGCATACTTGTACTCCTTGCCGTAATTCAGCTCCTTCATGAGTTTCGTGGGTGCGTTGCGCAGGTGCAGGGGGACGGGGAGGTTGCCTGTTTGCTCGACCAGGCCTAATGCGGTGTTGATGGCCTGGTAAGCCGAGTTGCTTTTGGGGCTTGAGGCCAGGTAAAGGGTGCATTCGGCCAGGGGAATGCGACCTTCAGGCCAACCTATCTTGTGCACGGCATCGAAACAAGCGTTGGCCAACAACAGGGCGTTGGGATTGGCCAG
>DOBD01000093.1:1058-5117 GCA_003506275.1 Bacteroidales bacterium
CCACCGGCTACCATACGGGCCAACCAATAAATGGCCGCATCAGGGTCGCTGCCTCTGACCGATTTGATAAAGGCAGAAATGATGTCGTAGTGCAATTCCCCGTTTTTGTCGTAGGCCATGGGGTTTTGCTGGAGGCAGGCGGTGACCAACTCGTCGGTGAGCACCACGGTCTCCTCTTCGTTGAAGGTGTTGGTGACCAACTCGATGATGTTGAGCAGTTTGCGGGCATCACCCCCGGCAAAGCGGTAGAGCGCGCGGGTCTCTTGCAGGTCGTAGGTGCGCTTGCTCAGTACGGTGTCGGTGGTCAACGCTCGTTGCAGCAAGGTTTCCATCTCCGGCAACCCCAGTGATTCCAACACATAAACCTGGCAACGGGAGAGCAGGGGAGGGATGACCTCAAACGAGGGATTCTCCGTCGTGGCTCCGATGAGAATAATGACACCGCTTTCCACCGCTCCCAGCAGGGAGTCTTGTTGCGACTTGCTGAACCGGTGAATTTCGTCAATGAAGAGCACCGGCGTTTTGGCGGTAAACAAGGGATTGCTCTTGGCCTTTTCAATGACTTCACGCACATCTTTAACCCCTGAAGTGACAGCACTTAAGGTATAAAACGGACGGTCGAGCTGGCGGGCGACGATACGGGCCAGCGTTGTCTTGCCCACGCCTGGAGGGCCCCATAAAATGAAAGAGGAAAGGTGGCCGCTATCAATCATTTTTCGCAGCACAGCGTTGGGTCCGACCAGCTTTTCCTGGCCGATATAGTCGTCCAGGGTTTTGGGTCTGAGTCGTTCTGCCAGGGGAGGCACCATGATGATCATTTTTTCACGACCAGGCTGTTTTAGAAAGACATCTGTCGCAGTATGCGGCAAATTTACAACAAAAACGAGGGCTTTTTAGGGCTTCTACGAAAACTTTTTGTAATTTTGGAGCCGTTTTCTACACCAATCAACCTCAATTTTTCCGTTTATGAAAAAACACAATTTTTCCGCAGGGCCTTCCATCCTGAGCCAATACACCATTCAGAAAACCGCCGAAGCCGTTCTTAATTTTGCCGGAACCGACCTGTCCATTTTGGAGGTGTCTCACCGTAGCAAGGAGTTTGTGGCTGTTTGTGATGAAGCCCGTGCGTTGATCAAGGAAATATTGGCCATCCCCGAAGACTTCGAGGTGATTTTCCTGGGCGGTGGTGCCAGCATGCAATTTTGCATGGCTCCCTATAACTTTATGGAAAAGAAAGCCTCTTACCTTGATACAGGCACCTGGGCAGGCAACGCCATCAAAGAGGGCAAGTTCTTTGGTGAAGTCAACGTGGTTGCTTCCTCCAAAGCCGATAATTACACCTACATTCCCAAGCAATACGACGTGCCCAGCGATTCCGATTATTTCTACTACTGCACCAACAATACCATTTTCGGTACAGAATTACACGAAGACCTGCACGTGGGCTTGCCCGTTATCGCTGACATGTCGTCCGATATTTTTTCACGTCCCATCGACTTTACGGATTACATCCTGATTTTTGCCGGTGCTCAGAAAAACCTCGCACCCGCCGGTGTTACGCTGGCCATCGTCCGCAAGGATGCCCTGGGTAAGGTGAGCCGTCCCATACCCACCATGTTGAACTACAAAACCCACGTGGACAAGGAATCCATGTTCAATACCCCACCCGTACTGCCCATCTTCTCTGCCCTTCAAACCTTGAAGTATTACAAGGAACTGGGTGGCGTGGAAGCCATTCAGCGGTTGAATAAGGCCAAGGCCGATCTTTTGTACGGTGAAATTGACAGTAATCCCTTCTTCAAAGGCACCGTTACCTGCAAGGATGACCGCTCCGTGATGAATATTTGCTTCGTCATGAACGATGGTAAGGAGGCGCTGGAAGACGAATTTGCCAAGTATGCGGCCTCCAAGGGCGTCGTAGGTATCAAGGGTCATCGTTCGGTGGGTGGTTTCAGGGCTTCCTGCTACAACGCCCTCCCGTTGGAAAGTGTGCAAGCCCTCGTGGATTGCATGCGTGAATTTGCTGCCGCTCATTGATTTAGTCTGTTACAACTATAATTTGTACCCATGAAAGTATTGATAGCAACCGATAAGCCGTTTGCCAAAGTGGCTGTTGATGGCATCCGTACCGTGGTTGAGGCCGCCGGTTTTGAATTGGCCTTGCTGGAAAAATACACCGAGAAGAAGCAGCTGCTGGAAGCCGTTGCTCAGGTAGACGCTGTGATCATTCGCAGCGACATCATCGATGCTGAGGTGTTGGAGGCTGCCAAGTCCTTGAAAATTGTGGTCAGGGCCGGTGCCGGTTTTGACAACGTCGACCTGGAAGCTGCCACCAAAAAAGGTGTCTGTGTGATGAATACGCCGGGTCAGAATGCCAACGCTGTGGCTGAATTGGCCATCGGTATGATGATCTACGCCATCCGCAACCAGTACAACGGTACCTCAGGCACTGAACTCAAAGGCAAGAAGCTGGGTATCCACGCCTGTGGTAATGTCGGCCAGAATGTAGCCAGGATCGCTACCGGTTTTGGTATGGATATCTACGGCTACGATGCCTATTGCTCCAAAGAAGTGTTGGAAAAATTCAACATCAAGCCCCTGTCGTCTGTTGCTGAATTGTACAGCACCTGCGACATCGTTTCCCTGCACATCCCGGCCACGCCGGAAACTAAAAACAGCATCAATGCCGCCGTGGTGGGGCTGATGCCCAAAGGGGGTGTCCTGGTGAATACGGCTCGTAAAGAAGTAATCGATGAGGTTGGCTTGATCAGCCTTATGGAAGAACGCCCTGATGTGCGTTACGTGACCGATATCATGCCGGCCGCTCACGCCACCTTCCTGGCCAAGTTCCCCGATCGCTATTTCTCCACGCCCAAGAAAATGGGGGCTCAAACGGCTGAAGCCAACATCAACGCAGGCATCGCAGCTGCTCGTCAGATTGTGGATTTCCTGGTCAACGGCAACGAAACCTTCAGGGTAAACAAGTAACATGGCGCTGATTAAACCATTTAAGGGCTGGCGCCCGCCTGTCGACCTGGTCGAAAAAGTGGCCTCACGTCCCTACGACGTGCTCAACAGTGAAGAAGCCAGGGCAGAGGCCGGTGATAACGAAAAATCGCTCTACCACATCATCAAGCCGGAGATTGATTTCCCCGTGGGTCAGGATGAACACGAGGAAAAGGTCTATGCCAAAGCCGTGGAAAATTTCCACCGCTTCAGGGACAACGGCTGGTTGGTGCAAGACGAGGCAGATCGCTACTACGTCTATGCCCAGACCATGAATGGCAAGACCCAGTACGGTCTGGTGGTGTGCGCCAACGTGGATGATTACCTGGAAGGTCGCATCAAGAAGCACGAACTGACCCGCCGCGACAAGGAGGAAGACCGCATGAAGCACGTGCGGGTAAACGACGCCAACATCGAACCTGTCTTTTTTGCCTACCCGGCCATGGCTGAATTAGATGCCATTGTTGCCCGATACACGGCCGCAACGCCTGTTTATGACTTTGTGGCTCCCGACGGCTTTGGCCATCATTTCTGGATCATTGATCAGCAAAACGACATCGAAGCCATCACCGCTTTGTTTGCCCAACTGCCTGCTCTCTACATTGCCGACGGTCACCACCGTTCTGCAGCTGCTGCGTTGGTTGGTGCTGAAAAAGCCAGGAACAATCCCAACCACCGGGGCGACGAAGAATACAACTTCTTCATGGCTGTCTGCTTTCCGGACAACCAACTGACCATCATCGACTACAACCGTGTGGTCAAGGACCTCAATGGTCTCAGCAACGATGCCTTCCTTAAGGCCTTGGAGGCGCACTTTGTGGTTGAGATGAAAGGCTCCGAGCCCTACAAACCCTGCTGCCTGCACAATTTCGGTCTGTACCTGGCGGGTACCTGGTATTCGCTTACAGCCAAGCCCGGCACCTACAACGACGCCGATCCCATTGGTGTGTTGGATGTGACCATCTCTTCCAACCTTATCCTGGACAACATCCTCGGCATCAAAGACCTGCGCAGCGACAAGCGCATCGACTTCGTGGGTGGCATCCGTGGATT
>DOBD01000179.1 GCA_003506275.1 Bacteroidales bacterium
ATAAGGGGGGACATTGGGAAGTTAAAAATGACGCGATAAACAAGGGCAGACATACTGAGGAAAATTAACGGAAGCAGGAGAAATAATATGATACATCGGTTCTCTTCAAGAATGAACAACCTGGGTGAGGCTTTTTTTAAGAGCGCCCTGGAGAATGCTGTCAGTTATGACCGCATCGCCGGTTATTTTAGCAGTTCCATTATTGAAATTGCCGGAGAGTACATAGAGCAAATGAGTGGTTCTGTCCGTGTGATATGTAACTCTCAGCTGCGGGCCGAAGATGTAAAGTTTATTAAGGACCAGCCTCAGGCTATGAAACTTGAATGGTGCGACGGCAAACCAGAAGAAGAACTAGCCAAAATACCGGGGCGTTTGAAAAAGTTATATCAGTACCTTGTTACCGGTAAAATGGATGTGCGGGTCTTGCCAAATGATGTGTTTGGATTGATTCATGGTAAAGCCGGTGTCATTGAGAAAAACGATGGACGAAAAGTTGCCTTTATGGGCAGTATGAACGAAACCTTCAGTGGTTGGGGCAGGGGTGGTAATTATGAGATTGCGTGGGTTGACGACGATCAGGAAGCNNTACAGAATGAATTCAATGCTTTGTGGGCACACCCGCTGGCTAGACCACTCACCAACTTCATCATTGAAGATATCAAGCGCATTGCAGAAAGGAAAGTCATCTTTGATATTACCCAATGGAGGGAAACCGAGAATCCTGCTGCCACTGTGATTGAAAGCCCTGTTTACCGAAAAGAGTTTGGTTTATGGGAACATCAAAAATACTTTGTTGATTTGGCGTACCGTGCCCATAAAAACGGATTAGGGGCGCGGTTTGTGTTAGCCGATATGGTGGGTTTAGGTAAAACCATTCAACTGGCTTTGTCTGCCATGTTGATGGCTTTGGAAGGCGACAAGCCTATCCTGATCATTGCTCCCAAAACCTTGCTTTGGCAATGGCAGGAGGAGTTGCTTAATTTATTGGATATGCCATCGGCCGTCTGGGATGGTCGCTGCTGGGTAGATGAAAACAGCATTGAATACCCGACACGGGAAGAAAACGGTTTATCAAAATGCCCGAGACGTGTAGGCATTATCTCGCAAGGCTTAATTGTACGCTCAAGAGCAAAAGTCAGCGAACAACTGTTGCGTCAATCGTATGAGTGTATCATTGTCGATGAGGCCCACCGAGCCAGGCGAAAAAACTTGGGAAAAGGAAAAGAGGGAAATTCGCCGGATCCAAATAACCTGATGGCTTTTTTAATTGATATAGCTAAAAAGTCCAAAAGTATGCTGCTGGCTACGGCTACACCAGTGCAAATTAACCCAATCGAGGCCTGGGATTTACTATACATTCTTTCTCAAGGTAACGATTTTGTTTTGGGCGATGTGTTCAGTCGTTGGCAGAGTGAATCCATGCGTGGCATAAACTTGATTACAGGCAGAGAGGAACTGGATGAGGACAATCAAAAGTGGGATTGGTTACGGAATCCATTTCCACCCGCTGAAGAAAAACCAAGCACCTATGGCGCATTCAGGCGCTTGATGAATTTACCCTCTGATAAATTCACCCTACCCGGAACAGCTTTTTTCTCGTTATCCCCTCCTCAAAGGGCGATACTGACGCGCATCTATGCCGATGATTTCCTACGCAATCACAATCCATACATTCGACACATCATACGCAGAGAAAGACGCTTCCTGGAAGAAACCATCAACCCAGATACCAACCAACCCTACCTCAAACCAATCAATGTGTTGTTGTATGGCGAGGACGATGATGAAAGTTTACAGCTGACAACACATTTGTCTGATGCCTACACCTTGGCAGAGGAGTTTTCTCTGTTGTTGGGCCAGCGGGTAAAGAGCAGTGGTTTCATCAAAACCATGTTACTCCGAAGAGTATGCAGCTCTATGTATGCTGGTCTTACAACTGGGATTAACATGCTCAATAATTGGGTGAATGATGGCGAGGAGGATGATGAAGAACTAGAAGAGTCTGACAATGACCTAACGACTACGTCAAGCTCTCCATATAAGGAGTTAACTTCAGAGGAGAGGGCGACTCTTGAACGGTTTGTAAAAATTCTTGAGATACATCAGGAAAAAGACCCAAAGTACGACCTATTGAAGCGCATCTTGATGGAAAACTATATTGTAGAGCCATGGATTAACAGAGGCTGCATCGTTTTCTCTCAATACTTTGACACCATAAAATGGGTATGTGATCGCTTTGCAAAAGAGTATCCAGCGGTTACCTTTGGTTTATATGCTGGTAGTGATAAGTCCGGCATTTACGAAGGAGGTATCTTCCATCGCAAGTCTAAGGAGGAGATCAAAAAGAAAGTACGTCTCAAGGAACTAAAGTTGTTGTTTGGTACTGACGCGGCCAGCGAGGGTTTGAACTTACAGTCNNGGCCAGCGAGGGTTTGAACTTGCAGTCGTTGGGCACGCTCATCAACCTCGACTTGCCTTGGAATCCAACCCGCTTGGAGCAGCGGAAAGGTCGTATTCAGCGCATCGGTCAAGAAAGAGAAGATATCTTTATATACAATATGCGGTATAAGGATTCAGTGGAAGACCGGGTTCATTCATTATTGGCCGACCGACTCAAAAATATCCAGGATTTATTCGGTCAAATACCGGACACATTGGAAGATGTTTGGGTAGAGGTAGCCATGAAGAAAATGGACGATGCAGAAAAAATCATTCAAGACTTTTCAGAAAATGACTTGCACCCTTTCTACAACAAATACCAAAACCAGGATAATGTGAAGCCCATCAATTGGGAAGATTGCACGTTGGTATTGGATAATTATGAGAAAAGGAAATACTTGTGCAAGGGGTGGGCTGGATTCAAGTCGTAAATGCAATCTTTTTGAATTCGAAGTTATTTTTTCGGGGAAGAAATCCCTAATAATGAAGAAAAAGGGGCCATGCATAATGTAATTTT